>CAVDRT010000187.1:0-5264 GCA_963611445.1 bacterium | reverse complement strand
TTCGGCTGCCGCTCCGGCGGTCGGTCGGGAAAATTCCTCACGGGAATTTCGGCGCAGCTTCGGTTTTGAGGCTGCGCCTTGTTTTTTGAAAAGGAGAGCGTAAATGAGACTTGATAAATTTTTGAAAGTGTCAAGAGTGATAAAAAGGCGCACGGTTGCCAACGAAGCGTGCGATGCCGGACGCGTCACCGTCAACGGCAAGACCGCCCGCGCATCATATGATGTCAAGCGCGGAGATATAGTTCAAATTGCGTTCGGCGAAAGAGAGGTCCGTTTTGAAGTGCTGGAGGTCAATGAAAACGCAAAGAAAGACGATGCCTCTCTTATGTACAGAATGTTGTAAAATGTCGAGGTTTGCTTTACGGTTTGGGTATTTTGCACAAAAGGCGTCCGCTGTTTTTGGGGAAATGGTAGAAAAAACTTTGGAAGCAATTTTTTTGTTTAATTAGTCTGTCGGTTGTGATATAATCAATACGGATTTCCATAAGCAAATCAGAAAGTCAGAAAAGGAGAATAACAATGAAGGTTAAAAACTCAAGCAAAATTTTGAGCGTTGTTTTGGCTGTCATTATGATAGTTTCAATGTTTGCGGTTTCCTTCCCGGTTATGGCTGACATCATAAATGATGAAACAAGCTGTACATATGACTGGGATTTTGCAAACTCGGGCAGCGACGAAATGGCAGACGAACTGCTCAAAAATTCAACCAAAATCACAAATTCCAATGACGGCAACCTTGACAGTTACTTTGGCTATGAAGATGTCACGGATAAAGCCGGAAGCGAACTCGGTTCTCTCGGAATAAAAATCGATTCAACCGCCACAATGCACGGCATTGTGCTCAACACCCCCGAAGGAATGCAGGGCGTTGACTACACATTGTCCGGCGGCTCGATTGAAGGCGAATTCCAGGATCAATGGAATCCCGGTGTTATCTTTGCAAAAGACGACGGCGGTTATTACGCTTATCGACTTCAGTATACTGAGGGTCGTTTTGTCCGTGCACTTTATTATTTAAAACCGAACAACAGCGGTGCTTTCGACATTAAGTCTTTGTTCTCAGACAGTCAGTACGCAGAAACCGGTCCGAGTATTTGGCTTAACGGCGATGAAGAACTCGGCTATATCTCGAGCATCGACCTCGGAAGCCGCAGCTGGGTTTCAAATGAAAACGGCGTTGAAGTCGGCCATGACCGTGTTTTGGGAAGATATTTAAAAGTTCATTACAGCGTCACCGATTCCGACGGAACAATAACCGTTTCCGCACAACTTGAATACATCGGCGGATACACCACTCAGCCCATCACAATCGCTGCCGGCGACACACTGTCGGTTGCCGACCTCGTGATTGAAAAATCAAGCGTCGGCTCAACAGTCCTCAAACCTGAAGAGGCTGACACAGAGGGCGCCGAAACCTATTCTTCGAAACTCGGCACTTCCCACAATTTCTCCGGCTTCACATCGGCTTTTGGTTTCTTTAATAACAATAGCAAAGTTCGTGAGACTACATATTCTAACACACAGATTTATTCTGTCTTGGCAAACTATGAAAAGACTGCCGGCTGTGTTCATACTCCTGAACTCAGAGAAAGCACTGTTGTTGAACAAACCTGCGAAGGAAAAGGTTATACCGGCGACTATTACTGCACAAAGTGCGGCGAGCTCGTCACAAAAGGCTCCGAAACACCGGCTCTCGGACATAAATATGTCGAGACAGAGCGCGTTCCCGCAACAATTGAAGCGGAAGGCTATTATATCGAAACCTGCTCACGCTGCAGCGACAAACAGAGATATGTTCTTGATCCGCTTGAGCCTTTCACCGTTGTTTTCTATGACGCTGACGGCAATGAATACGACACCCAGACAATAGGCTTCGGTCTTTCGGCAACCGAGCCCAAGACACCTGCCGCCCCCGACGACACAATGCGGTTTGTCGGCTGGGATACCGACTTCAGTTATATCACCGAAGACCTTGATGTATATCCTGTTTTCGAAGAAATACAGGACGGCGACACCGTCAATTATGATTGGGACTTCACCGATACAGATAACGGTAAAGCCACAACCACAATTATGAATGCCCATTCAAAGAGATTGGCGCAGTTCGCTCCTGCTTCCGCTCAGGACAAATATCACAGATACAACGAGGAACTCGGCGCATACGAAATCAACACCGTAATGACAAACCAAGTTCCGAACTCATTCCGCGCGGTTGTTCTTGACACACCTGCAATGAAAAAAGGAACATATTTCAAAGTTGAAGGTGCCTCGCTTGCGTCGGCCACTTTTGAGGCTTGGAATCCGGGTGTGATTTTTGCAAAAGATGATAACGGATACTATGGATACAGATTCCAGTTTGATGAAGGTAAATTTGTCCGTAAACTTGCCTATTATAAGAAAAACACCAGCGGTACATATGATTGTATAAATATTTTGGCGGATAGTAAATACAATTCTGATTTCAGCAAGTTTGCTGTGCTTTCAATTGACGGTGAAGAGGTCGGAAATTTGACATCTGCTGATTTCGGTGCATCAAACGCTTTCGCGAAAGGTTGGAATAACCTCTTTAAATCAGGCTATGAAGTAACCGAAGAAAACGGAATAATCACCATTAAATCCTGGGTTGAGTATGTCGGCGAAACTCCGAAGAGCGGTAATTATACGCTCTCCGCGGGCACAACCATTTCACCGAAAGACATTGTCATTGATACCAATAATGTCGGTGAAACTGTTGTAAATCCCGATACCGGCGTCACTTTGAACGACAATGGCGACGATATGACTTTCAATGACAAATTGTCAAAGCACACCACATATTCAAGATTTAAAACCGCTTTCGGTTTCTATCACGACCCTTCAAATCCGACATACGGTACCAACACAAACGAGCAGTATTGGGCAACCCAGATTTACAATGTTTCCGCTCAGTACGAAAAAGTTGATGAGTGCGACCACGATCCCGATTATTACTATGTTGACGGTTATAAATATGACTGCGAAGAAGGCGGCGAAACCGGAAAAACCATTTGCGGCGCCTGCGGCACGGTTATGAAAGAAAGTGAGTCCTTGGCTCCCAAAGGCAAACACGCTTGGAATCTCGTCAGCGAAGAAGAAACAGGCAAAAATTATAAATGCTCTGTTTGCGGCAAGGAAGAATTCCGCCCGAACTGCGAGCATGAATTCGACAACGGCGTTGTAACTCCGAACACCTGCACAGAAGGCGGATATACAACCTATACCTGCACAAAGTGCGGATACCAGAAGAAAGACAACCTCACTTCGGCGCTCGGACACGATAAGATAGTGAACGAGACCAAGCCGACCTGCACAAAAGACGGTGAGAGAGTTACAACCTGCTCAAGATGTGATTACAGAAATGCCGAAGTGCTTAAGGCACTCGGACACAGTTTCACTGAATGGGAAGTTGTAAGAGAGCCTTCCAAAGACGAAGACGGCCTCAAAACCAGAACATGTAATGTTTGCGGCGAAGTTGAAAATGAAGCAATTCCGTACTACGGCGATGTAAACGGCGACGGTGTGGTTGACATCAATGACGCTATCCTGGTTGCACAGGCTGATGTCGGGAATGCAACAATCGCAAACGACCGCATTGCGGCTGCCGATGTAAACGGCGACGGTAATGTTACAATTCACGACGCATTGCTCATTGCCCGCTTTGTTGCAAAACTCATTGACAAATTGCCGATTAAATAATCAGTCGATATTCGACTCAAATATTTTACGC
Organism: bacterium; assembly: GCA_963611445.1. Classification (GTDB taxonomy): domain Bacteria; phylum Bacillota; class Clostridia; order Oscillospirales; family Acutalibacteraceae; genus CAVALG01. The sequence goes on along the minus strand of CAVDRT010000187.1, from coordinate 1,519 downwards.
CCCTCTTTTCAAAAGAGGGGCGTTTTTTATGCTGTTAGCACACACTATGGCTCCCTTCTTTTTGGCGTAAACCAAAATAGAGGGGAGCTGGTGCCGTAGGCAGCTGAGGGGTATTTACATTTGTCTAATGTCTAATGTCTAAAATCCAACATCTAAATTCCGACGGCAAAAACAAACAATCAAGCCAACCATCAATGTTCACCCGTTCAAAAAATTTTCATCAAAAATGCGGCGGCGGAACAAAGCAAAAAGCCGACCGCGAGCGGAAGAAAGAACGAAAGTGCCGCCCATTTAAAACTGCCTGTTTCTTTTTTTATCGTGAGAAGCGTCGTCGAACAGGGAAAATGGAGCATCATAAATATAATAAAACAAACCGCGGTTGATATTGTCCAGCCGTTTGAAATCAACATTTCTTTAAGTGCACCGAGGTTTTGAAAATCCACAAGAGCACCCGAAGCGGAATACCCCATCAGCATTATGGGAATGACAATTTCATTTGCCGGAAAACCGAGAATAAAGGCGGCAAGTATGATACCGTCAAGTCCCATAAATCTGCCGATTGGCTCGAGCAGACCGCAAATCCCCGAAAAAAGAGAAACACCGCCGATTTTTATGTTTGTCAATATCCAAATTACGAGACCTGCAGGCGCCGCAACCATAGCAGCACGCGCCAAAACAAACAGCACGCGGTCAAGAATCGAGCGGACAATGACCTTTAATATTTGAGGGCGGCGATACGGCGGCAATTCGAGCGCAAATGATGACGGAACGCCTTTGAGAACGGTTTTTGAAAGCAGATAAGACACCCCGACAGACATCAAAACGCTTGCAATCACAGCAAGAGTCAATATCGACGAAGCCAAAAAGCCGGAGGAGCCCGCAAAAAACACGGTGATTATCGCGATAAGGGCGGGAAATCTGCCGTTGCACGGAACAAATGAATTTGTGATGACGGCAAGAAGTCTTTCTCTCGGCGAATCGATTATTCGGCACCCCGTGACCCCGACCGCATTGCACCCGAAGCCCATACATATCGTGAGCCCCTGTTTTCCGCAGGAGGAACATTTGCAGAATATATGATCCAAATTAAAAGCGACCCTCGGCAGATAACCGAGGTCTTCAAGCAGTGTGAAAATCGGGAAAAATACCGCCATCGGCGGCAGCATAACCGAAACGACCCAGAAAAGCACTTTCAAAACCCCGCCGGTCAGCATAAGGCGCAGCAATTCCGGGCAATTGATTTCTTTGAGCAGCAGATCTATTTGTTCATTCAAATTTGAAAGACCGCTGAACAGCAATTCGGATGGGTGGTTCGCGCCGACTATCGTTATCCAAAAAACGCCGAGCAAAAGTGCCGCCATAACAGGTATTCCGCCGAGTTTGCTTGTCAGAAATTTATCGACCTTTAAATCAAAGGGCGATTTTTTGTCTTTTTTGCGGACAACGGCGCATTCTGCAGCGTTTTCCGCCGCAAGCATAACCGCCGCCGCAACCGAACTTGACAACATTTCTTTGTCAT
>CAVDRT010000186.1:0-2477 GCA_963611445.1 bacterium | reverse complement strand
TTTTTAAGTTCTTCTTCGTGGTGATGCGCCTTTGCGGCCTCACGGTTATTGAAATCATTCATTGCCGCCGCGTTTGCCTCAACCGCCAATTTTTTGGGGAACAGGAAGTTTCTCGCATAACCATCCGAAACGGTGACAAGTTCTCCTTTTTTGCCTTTTCCCTTTACATCTTGCGTTAAAATAACCTTCATTGTTCACAATCTCCGTTCTTTATATTCATTTATGTTGTGTCAGTTATTGTTCGACGCCGCCGATTGCTCGGACATATAATTATTGACAGCGTCGATAAGCATTTCTTTGACCTCGGCAAAATCTGTGCTTTCCACCTGGCACGCCGCCATTGTTCTGTGACCGCCGCCGCCGAGTGCCTCCATAATCAACTGGACATTGATGCTGCCGAGACTTCTTGCGGAAATGTTTATTCCCTCGTCAATTCGGCACAAAACAAACGAAGCCGAAATGCCGTTTATTCCGAGCAGTTCATCAGCCGCCTGCGCTGCGGCAATTCTTGTGTTTTCATCGCGGCTTTCCGCGACGGCAACCGCAAAACGCTCAAACTTTTCGGCTGACGCGACGATTTCGGCGCGCTGCTGATACATTTTCATTGAGCCCGAAAAAAGTTTTTTGACCGCTATCGGGTCTGCCCCTCTGTCACGAAGGAACGCCGACGCCTCGAATGTCCTGACGCCCGTGTGCATAACAAAATTTCTTGTGTCGAGCATAATGCCCGAAAGCAGAGCTTCGGCCTCGAATTGTGCGACGGATTTGGGGTTGATATACTGAACAAGTTCCGTCACCATTTCACAGGCGGACGACGCCGCCGGCTCGTTATAGAATATGACCGCGTCATTTATGTAATCCACCGCCCTGCGATGATGGTCGATTACCACAACATTGTCGCATATATCATAAATCTCCCGGCACTCAAGAGAGGACGGTCTGTGCGTATCGACCACGATAAGCAAAGTGTTTCTCGTGACAAAAGGTAAAACCTTTTTGTCATCGGTCAATTGAAACTCTTTTTGAGACGATTCAAGCCTTGTCAAAAGCGAATGTGCCATTGTGTTTTTTCGGTCGATAACTATATAGGCTTCTTTCCCCATTCCGACAACGGTGCTGTAAAGCCCTATGCACGCCCCGACGCAGTCAAGGTCGGAACATTTGTGACCCATCAAAACAACATTGTCGCAGGCTGAAATAAGTTCTTTAACCGTCGAAGCGATAATCCTTGCGCGCACTCTTGTTCGTTTTTGAACCGAGCCCGTAATTCCGCCGAAAAACTTGAATTCATTGTTCGGCATACTGATTGCCGCCTGGTCGCCGCCGCGGCCAAGTACCATATCAAGCGCCTGGCGGGCAAGTTCTTCACATTCATAAAGAGTTGCGCCGCCTTTTCCGACGCCGATTGAAAGGGTTGCATTGAGTTCGCCGAATTTTATTTTTCTGACCTTTTCAAGAATATCGAATTTATTTTTGAGCAATTCTTTATAAGAACTTTCTTCAAATATCATAATATATCGGTCGCTTGAAAATCTTCTTGAAATACAGCCCGTGTCGGCAACCCACGCTTCAATTTCATTTTGAACGCGGCTTTTAAACGCGCCGAGTTCGCTGTCTTTTGCCGACATTGCAACCTCGTCAAGATTATCGATTGCAACCAAAGCGACAACCGGCCGTGTGTTTTCATAAGCCGCTTTTATTCTCTTTTCGTCTGTGACATCTATGAGATAAAAGACATCAAACTTTTCGTTGTCCTGCTCGATTTGAGAATAATAAGAGAAGAAGTTTTTTCCGTATATCTCCAATTCGGCAGCACCGTTTTTTTCAAACTGCCGACACGCCTTTTCGCCGAACACCTCAGCGGTCGACTGACCCAACAGGTCCGTTGCCGTGGGCAATATTTCTTCAAGCGCCTTATTGTACCAGACGAATTCGTCAAGTATTGAAATAAGGACGGGAATTTTAAGATTCGGCAACGCCTCAACTTCAAAAGTTGAGAGTTTGGCGGCAACCTCGCTGACGGCAAATTTCACGCGCCGCTCGGTTTGAAGCACATCTATCAATGTAAAAACCGCCGAAAAAACAAAAGCGGCAATTGAAACGGGAAACGCTTTTTCGGGAACAAAATACCCCATCGCCGCCGACACCGCCGACAAGAGCAACAAAATGATATATGTTCCGCTGAAACCCCATATTTTTTTCATTTAAAGCACCTGTTGTTTGACTTTTTTAATTTATAATCCGAGTCCGAAAATCATCAAGCGTCCATTATTACCGGCAAAATCATCGGGCTGCGTTTGGTTCTTGAATAAAGGAATTTGGAAATTCCGTCCCTTACCTTGCCCTTGATGACATTGCGGTCTCTTATTCCGTCAATGAAGCACTGCTCAAGCACATCGCACGCGATGTCGCGCGCGTCGGAGATAAGTTCTTCTGACTCACGGACATAGACAAATCCCCTTGAAATAACATCGGGG
>CAVDRT010000185.1:0-2401 GCA_963611445.1 bacterium | reverse complement strand
ATTTTTGCACAGGCCTTACAAGCGTAACTATACCCAACAGTGTGACAAGCATAGGCTATGATGCATTCGACGGTTGTGATAATTTGGTTATGACAGTATTTGAGGGGAGTTTTGCTCATAAATATGCTGTTGAAAACAACATAAAATTCAAACTTATTGAAACGGTTACCGGTGACCCAAACGGTGACGGAGTTATTGATTTGAATGACGCGATTTTGGCGGCGAGAACAGATGTCGGCAACACCCAAATTTCCGACGGTCAAATTATGAGCGCCGATGTAAACGGCGACGGAAAAGTGACAGTCCACGACGCGCTTTTGATTGTCCGTTTTTCGCTCGGACTTATTGATAAATTCCCGACCGTATAATTTAAAAACTTTTGGCGATTCGGGCGCGGTCCGGTTATTTGAAACGCTGTCAAAATCATAAATAAACCAACAAAACCCCCTCTCTTTTCGTGACAAAAAAGAGAGGGGATAAGTTTGTTTTCTCAAAACGGAGTTTCAGAAATCATCTTCCGCCGTCGGTGTGGGGGTTGCGGCCGGGTCTCGGGCGGTCGTTTGACGGGGCACCGTCGCGCGCGTCGTTGTCACAGCAGTCCGGCTGTCTGTCGTTGGAGTGTTCCACCGCAACACCGGCACAGGGCGGTGTACAGCAGCAGTTTCCGCCGTCGATATTATTGGGTCTCGGCGGGAAGAAGTCGTCGGTCGGGAATTTGATTCTGCGGAATGCGTCGCACGGCTCATCTGACATATTACTGCACTGCTTTTCGGGAATACAGAAATCATAAACCGGGATAAGCATTTGCACATTTCTTATCAGTTGAACAATGCTGAAAAGCCCGAGCGTGACATAAACGACCGGTGTTCCGGCAGGCAGGTCGGTCACGATAGTTCCGCCGAGACGGGACTGAATGGCGGTCGGGACGCAACCCAGACATTCATAATAATCCCGTTTTTCGCATATCTTTGCGGCAAGTGCAATCGGGTCAACGCACTGAACAGAGCAGCGCGGGTGGTTGGAAGTTTGTGTGCAGTTTCCTTCAATTTCTTCCTCCAATGTACCTATATTCGAGAATGTTTTTACATTTCCTTCGCTTCCGTAAAGAATAACCTTTTTCTCATAACAGGTTATTCCGTATATGGTCTGCGGGCAGGTTTTCGGTGCGGTGTAAACATCAAATTCGATAATAAAGAAAAATGTCAGGTCACAGGAATAAAACCCTCTGTTGAATGAAACAGGTTCGACATCCACATATACATTTGCGACCTCAGCGTTTTTGATTCTGAGACTGAGAGCCGATTCTATTGTTTGTTGGTCTTCCGCTGTAAAGTAACATCTCAAATCCTCAAGGCAGTCCCTGTCGCAGCACGAATCGTAAACTCTGCCGGCGTCAATGCAGCAGGCTTCTTTGAATTCAGCCGACGGTGACTGTGTGTTGTTATTTATTTCAGCCATAATTTATTTTCCTCCCCATAAAAAATTAAAGTTTAAGCAATTTTTACGGCTTAAAAGGCGCCCGCAAGGCCTTTTTCAGCGTTTTTTCACTTTGCTTTAAACTTCTATAACATTTTATTCGAAGAGTGCAAAAAAGTTCACGAAGATGGATAAATTAACCTAAAAATATTTACATACTATTCTAAATGTGGTATTATTCTAATCTAAGGAGTGATTTTAATGACTGTTTTCTTGAATATTATAAAAGCAGTGGTGCTCGGAATTGTTGAGGGTATAACCGAATGGCTCCCGATTTCAAGCACGGGGCATATGATTTTGTTTGACGAATTTATGAAACTCGATGTCAGCGACGCGTTTAAGGAAATGTTCCTGGTTGTTATTCAGCTCGGCGCAATCATCGCCGTTGTCATTATGTTCTGGAACAAACTTTGGCCTTTTTCCAAAAAGCACACACCCGCACAAAACAAAAGGATATGGATAACCTGGTTTAAAGTCCTTGTTGCAAGCATTCCGGCGGCAATTCTCGGCTTTGCGTTTGATGATAAAATCGATAGTATGCTGGTCGGGGAAAACCGCGTTGCCGTTGTGGCGGGCGCGCTTGTGGTTTACGGTATTTTGTTCATTTTGATTGAAAGTTTCAATCGCAAACCCAAAATCACAAAAACAAATGATGTGAGTTATCTGACGGCGTTTATTTTGGGACTCTTTCAGTGTCTGGCGTTGGTTCCCGGCACTTCAAGGTCGGGCTCAACCATACTCGGCGGCATTTTAATCGGCTGTTCAAGAACGGTTGCGGCGGAGTTTTCGTTCTTTATGTCAATTCCGGCAATGGTCGGCGGAAGCGGTGTGAAAGTACTTAAATACATAGCCGACGGAAATGCGATGAACTTCGGCGAAGTTGCCGTTTTGATTGTCGGAATGGTTGTGGCGTTCGTCGTTTCAA
>CAVDRT010000184.1:0-5619 GCA_963611445.1 bacterium | reverse complement strand
GGATAATATTGCTGGCGCTTCCGTTCAATGTGCTGCAGCTTTTGTTTCAATCGTTCTGCGTTGCCGCGGAAAAACCGAAAATGGGGCTTATTGTGACAGTGATGTCGGGACTCACCAATATGGTGCTTGACGCGGTGCTCGTCATTTCGCTGCCGGAGGAATACAAGCTTGCCGGTGCGGCTGTGGCGACGGCACTCAGTCAGGTTATGGGCGGCGCCGTTCCGCTTTTCTATTTCGGTCGGAAAAACAGCAGTATTTTAAAACTCGGGAAAACCCATTTTGACGGGAAAGCGGTTTTAAAAGCCGCAACAAACGGCTCTTCGGAATTTATGAGCAATATTTCAATGAGCCTTGTGGGTATGCTTTATAATATCAGACTTTTGGAATATGCCGGTGAAAACGGTGTTGCGGCATACGGCGTTATGATGTATGTCAGTATGATATTTGCGGCGGCATTTTTGGGTTATTCAATCGGTACCGCGCCGATTATCGGTTATCACGACGGTGCAAAAAATTATGACGAACTAAAAGGACTTCTCAGAAAAAGTTTAACTATGATAGGCGTGTTCGGTGTTGTAATGGTCATCGCCGCCGAACTGCTGGCGCTTCCGCTTGCAAAACTCTTTGTGGGTTATGACGCCGAACTTATGGAAATGACCGTTTCGGGCTTCCGTGTGTTCGGACTTTCCTTTATATTTATGGGATATGCGATTTACGGCTCGGGATTTTTCACCGCTCTCAACGACGGGCTCACTTCGGCAATCATTTCGTTTTTGCGGACGCTTGTTTTCCAGGTTGCCGCCGTGGCGCTTTTGCCGATGATTTGGGGGCTCGACGGCATTTGGCTTTCCATTGTCGTTGCGGAATTTATGGCGGTTATTCTTTCGGGAATATTCCTCATTGCAAAGCGAAAAAAATATCATTATTAAGACTAGATGCTAGATTCTAGACGCTAGATGCTAGACAAGGCGGCCATTGGTTTGTGCTTATCACCGTCAGCGAAGTGACTTCCACCGGCTCCTTTGTGTAAAGGGAGCTGTCGCGGCGTAAGCCGTGACTGAGGGATTGTAAAAGGTGCAAGTTTGAAGAAACTGCCGTATAATTTGATTTTCAATTTTAAACTTACATTCGTCTAATGTCTAAAGTCTAATATCTAATGTCTAAATTACGGTTTATTGATAAACTAAAAGGGACTGTGAAAACAGTCCCTTTAAAGTTATCAAATTTCATTCTTCAATTTCGATTTTGCCGTTTTCCTTTTCATATTCGGCAACACGCTTTTTCAAATACTGTTCGATTTCCTTGTTTGCCGAGCGGCCCTCCGACTCGGCGAGATAGCGGAATTTGCGAAAAAGCAGGCGGTCAACTCTCAAAGTGTATCTCAATAATTTGTCGTCCATATAATTTCCTCCGACACTATTTTGACTAAATTATAGTGGAATTATTGCGTCACAACAAAAATGGTGAAATATTGACGCCAAATCGGTGAACAAATTTTACTTCAAACTCCGATAAAAAATTCAGGTCGGCGGGCGTCGTATCGCCTGATATGCATTAACTCTTGACTTAGGTACGGCATTTGGGTTATTATAGTAATATTGGATTTACAGTCGAAAATCGGTTATTGTGCCGTTTTCGTGAAATTTATTATCACAAGGATTGAAACAAATGCCTAAAAAAACGGAATATAATAATGAAAGTATATCTTCGCTCAAAGGCGCCGACCGCGTCAGGAAAAGGCCGGCGGTCATTTTCGGCTCGGACGGAATCGAGGGCTGCGAACATTCTGTGTTTGAAATTATTTCAAACTCAATCGACGAAGCGAGAGAGGGCTACGGCAAAAAAATAATCATAACCCGTTATGCCGACCATTCGGTTGAGGTTGAAGATTTCGGGCGCGGAACTCCGGTTGACTATAACGCGAAAGAGGACAGATATAACTGGGAGCTGCTTTACTGCGAAATGTATGCCGGCGGCAAATATGATGCCGGCGGAGACAACTATGAATATTCGCTGGGTCTCAACGGTTTGGGACTTTGCTCAACCCAATATTCTTCGGAATATATGGACGCGGTCATCAAACGCGACGGATATAAATACACTCTCCATTTTGAAAAGGGCGAGAATGTCGGCGGACTTAAAAAAGAGCCTTATTCGGGAAAGGACACCGGCACAAAAACCCGCTGGAAACCCGATTTGCAGGTTTTCACCGATATAGATATACCGCTTGAATATTTTATCGATACCATCAAACATCAGGCGGTCGTCAATGATAATATTCTTTTCATTCTCCGCAATCAGGTCGGAAACAAATTTGAAACATATGAATTTAAATATGAAAACGGAATTTCAGACTATGTCAAAGAGGTTGTCGGCGACAAGGGTATGACGGGCGTTCAGGTCTGGCAGGCGGAAAGCCGCGGAAAAGACAGAGCCGATATGCCCGAATATAAGGTCAAAATCAAGTCGGCGCTTTGTTTCTCGAATAAACTCACCCTCAAGGAATATTATCACAATTCAAGTTGGCTTGAATACGGCGGCGTGCCCGAAAAAGCGGTCCGCAACGCATTTGTTTATCAGATTGATAATTATTTGAAGCAAAACGGGAAATATCAGAAAAACGAGAGCAAAATTTCATTCCCCGATGTGGAGGAATGTCTTGTGCTTTGCGTTTCGTCGTTTTCAACCCAGACATCGTATGAAAATCAGACCAAAAAGGCGATAACAAATAAGTTTATTTATGAAACAATGGTCGACTTTTTCCGCCACCACCTTGAAATATATTTCATTGAAAACCGCGACGAAGCCGACAAAATTGCCGAACAGGTGCTCATCAACAAGCGCAGCCGCGAAAAAAGCGAAAAAGAAAGACTCAACCTTAAAAAAACGCTGCAAACGAGCAACGACATCGGCAACCGCGTTCAAAAATTTGTCGACTGCCGCAGTCGCGATGTGGCTGAAAGGGAACTGTTCATAGTTGAGGGTGATTCGGCTCTCGGCTCGTGCAAACTGGCACGCGATTCTCAGTTTCAGGCGATTATGCCGGTCAGGGGTAAAATTCTTAACTGTCTTAAAGCCGAATACGGCAAAATATTCAAAAGCGATATAATAACCGACCTTATAAAAGTTCTCGGCTGCGGGGTTGAGGTTTCGTCAAAGGCGAAAAATCTTTCAACCTTTAACCTTGCAAATCTCAGGTGGAACAAGGTCATTATCTGCACCGATGCCGATGTTGACGGTTTTCAGATAAGAACTCTTATTTTGACAATGATTTACAGACTTATGCCCACGCTTATAAATGAGGGCAAAGTGTTTATTGCCGAAACGCCGCTTTATGAAATAACTTCAAAGGGCAAATCGTATTTTGCCTATGACGAGAATGAAAAAAACGATATTCTCGAAAAACTTGACGATAAAAACCCAGAAATTCAGCGTTCAAAAGGGCTTGGCGAAAACCAGCCGGATATGATGAATCTCACCACAATGAATCCTGCCACCCGTCGGCTTGTGAAAGTTATGCCCGACGACGCCCAAAAAACCGATATGATGTTCGGTGTTCTTCTCGGCGACAATTTGCAGGGAAGAAAAGATTTTATATCCGAAAACGGGTATAAATATATGGACGAAGTCGATGTCAGCTAAAAAAACGGATAAATTTGTCGGTGCGGCAGTTCACGCAAAAATTTTATTTGGGAGATAAGATATGGCTCCGAGGAAGAAAAAAACAGAAAAGGCTGCGGTTGCAAACCCTGCAAATGCATATATTTCGGGCGCGGGAAATATAGTTGAACAACGCATAACCGATACGCTTGAAACCAACTATATGCCCTATGCTATGAGCGTTATTGTGTCGAGGGCTATCCCCGAAATCGACGGTTTTAAACCGTCGCACAGAAAACTGCTCTATACAATGTATAAAATGGGTCTGCTCGGCGGCAAACTCACAAAATCCGCAAATATTGTGGGCGCCACAATGAAACTCAATCCCCACGGCGACGCCGCTATATATGACACAATGGTGCGTTTGTCCGAGGGAAACGAGGCACTTTTGCACCCGTTTGTCGAATCGAAAGGCTCATTCGGAAAGGCGTATTCAAGAGATATGGCGTGTGCCGCCGCGCGTTATACCGAGGCGCGTCTTGCGAAAATATCCGCCGAACTTTTCAGCGATATTGACAAAGACACGGTGGATATGGTCGACAATTACGACGCCACGATGAAAGAGCCCACGCTTTTCCCCGTCACATTTCCGTCTGTTCTTGTGAATGCGAACACCGGAATTGCGGTCGGAATGGCGAGCAACATATGTCCGTTCAACCTGAAAGAAGTTTGCGAGACCGCAGCGGCTTTTTTGAAAAATGAGGACATTTGCATTTCCGACACCTTGCTTGCACCCGATTTTCCGGGCGGCGGCAAATTTATCTATAACCGTGATGAACTTGAAAAAATTTATGAAACGGGGCGCGGCAGTTTCAAAGTCCGCGGCGTTTACAGTTACGATAAATCCGCGAACTGCATTGATATAACCCAAATTCCGCCCACCACAACGGTTGAGCAGATAATCGAAAAGGTTGTGGAACTTGCAAAAGCGAAGAAAATAACCGAAGTTAACGACATTCGCGATGAAACCGACCGCAGCGGTCTTAAAATCACAATTGATTTAAAACGCGGAACGGACCCCGAAAAATTCATTCAGAAAATGTATAAAATGACGCCGCTTCAGGACAGTTTTTCCTGCAATTTCAATATTTTGATTGCAGGCTCTCCGAGGGTTATGGGCGTTCGGGAGATACTCAGAGAGTGGACGGCATTCAGGACCGATTGCGTAAAACGCCGCACATATTTCAGTCTTGACAAAGCAAAAAACCGTCTGCACCTTTTAAAAGGCCTTGAAGCGATATTGCTTGATATTGACAAAGCGGTCAAAACCGTGCGCGAAACGAAAGAGGAACGCGAGGTTGTCCCCAATCTTATGATTGAGTTTGGGATTGATGAAACACAGGCGGAATATGTTGCGGAAATAAAACTCCGCCATTTAAACCGTGAATATATCCTTAAAAGACTTGCCGATATCGAACAGCTTGAAAAGGATATTGCGGAATACAATTCAATCCTTGACTCAAAAACCAAAATCCGCAGCATTATCGCAAAAGAACTCGGAGAAGTTGCCAAAAAATACGGGCAGGAAAGAAAAACCGAAATCATAATGCCCGAGGAAATCCCCGAAGAGGATATAACCGAAGAAATCCCCGATTATCCGGTCAATATATTCATTTCAAGGGACGGATATTTCAAAAAAATCACACCGCAATCGCTTCGTATGAGCGGCGAGCAAAAACTCAAAGAGGGCGACGAGATTGTCACCGTTGCCGAGACAACAAACCGTGCACATCTGCTTTTCTTCACCGAAAATCACGATGTTTATAAATCCAAAGCGAGCGATTTTGACGATTCCAAAGCCAGCGTTCTCGGCGATTTTGTTCCGCAAACGCTCAAATTCGAAAACGGCGATAAACTTGTCGGCTCCGTCGTAACTGCGGATTACAGCGGATATGTTCTCTTTTTCTTCACAAACGGGCGCGTGTCGAAAGTTCCGCTGTCGGCTTATGAGACCAAAAC
>CAVDRT010000183.1:0-3425 GCA_963611445.1 bacterium | reverse complement strand
CGCGCTTGGAGCGACGTCAGAACACCAATTCGCATCAATATCTACGGTATGTCTTGTTTCTTCCGTGAACCCCGCCTCCAGCAAACAGGCTTTCAAAACCATTGAACCCTTAAAGTTCATCGGTATTCCGCTGTCATAGATCGCCTTCATCACGGTATGGAGAAGTCCGGGCTGCCTTACCGTAACGCAGCTTAATTGCCTTTTGAACCCGAGCAAAACGATTAACTATCAGAGCCGGCGCAGCATACCCTTGACAAGCAGAAGCAATCAAATGCTACACTGCGAAATTTGAGGTTTGCTGAGCCCAGATTTGTATTGCCTCCGTTACCCTCGCGGTACTTTCGCAGCATTTGATTTCTGCTTGTCAAGGGCGGCGACCACTTCACAGAATTTCTTCAATTTTGGACTTGACTTTTAATAGTTAGTCTCTCCGTTATTTTCGGGCAGCAAAAAAGCCGCCGAGTGTGAACTCGACGGCTCATTTACTGCCTTCTGTATATATAATAACGAAAAAACTAAAATTCTAATTAAATAGCGCAACAGGTGAAACTGCGAAAACGAAACACGCGGAAAGCCTTTGTCGCTGGTCAATAGCGAAGTAATTATGTAGAATGCGGTGAAGTCCTATAGTGAAATGTTAAAAAGCTACGCTTAGCCAATAATCCTCTATTTTCATTGATTGCAATTTTTGATTATCGATGCAATTTTTGATTTTACCGCTTGCGATTCCTTCACCGCTTTGCTTTAGTATTGCCTCTTTTTGCGTCCATAATTTGGTGAATTCAGACGCTTTATCACGGCTTTTTTTAATTTGATTAAGCTCGTTTTCATTACAAACTCTGCGCGCTAAATCAGGCTTGAATTGAACTGTTTTTTGAATGTCAACACCGATGGGGTTGTCGGAAACACCACAGGCAACATAATTGCCGGAATGGCTGGTGTTAAAATGTATGTTCGGGTAGTGAAGCAGAAACGGTTTGCCAAATTTTGAATATGCGAATGTCTGCTTTTCGATCGCAACTCCGAAAGTTCTTTTTATCGCGACCTTTGCGAGAATTTCCCCTACGAGCATATTTCTGGCATTTTGTTCAACCTTTTGCCTTTGAATACGCTCTTTTTTCTCATCATTAATAAATTTTGACAGACGATGAAACAAGTACTCTTCGGCGTCGCCGTCGACTTTCACAAGATAAATTTTAATAGTTCGCACCCCCAAAAAATTGATTTGCGATGTTTTTGCCTTTAAGAATCTTTTTTTGGGAAGTTAGTATTTTCGCTATTGCACAATTCTTCGTATTCACTCACAAGCATCGGGCGATAGTAATAATATCCCTGACGAACTTCGCAACCCGTTTTATCTGCCAAAGCGGCCTGTTCTTCGTTTTCAATTCCCTCGCACAGAAGTTTTATACCGAGTTTTTTTGTGATGTCGCAAATTCCGTCAAAAATTATCCTTCCGTTTTCCGTGTTGGTATGATAAAGCAATGATTTATCCAATTTCAAAAAGTCAATCGGTATAGAGAAAAGATCATCAAGTGAGGCGCAACCGCTGCCATAGTCATCTATGAAAATCAAAAAGTCCATCTCTTTGACTGCGCGTATATTCTTCAAAAGGCGATTTCGATCAATGTCGCCGATATCTTCGGTAATTTCCAAGCCTATCGTACTCGGATTTGCTTTATATTTTTTGACTATTGAACAAAAATTCTCCAAAAAATCCGGCATCGAAGCAGTCAATCGGGTAAAATTGCAAGTGATAATGCCTGTTCTTTCAAAGCCTCTGCTTTGTTGCCATGCGAGACATTTTTCAAGCACGGCAAAATCGAATTTCCCAAAAAGGTCTTCTTGCCTTATGGCGCGCAAATGTTTATGCAAAGAAACGCTGCGTCCGCCAAGCGGGCGGAAACGCGTGAGCAGCTCACCGCCGATTATTTTTCCGCTTTTGTCAACAAACGGCTGGACGACCATATAAAACGATTTGCTTTCAATAAGAGAATTTACATCTCTTTCAAGCAATTCCTTTTCATACGCTTCGGTTTGGAGTTCGTGATTACTGAAACAAAATTTTCGATGCGTATCAAGAGCATATCTTGCCGCTCGCCGAGCGTTATCAACAGCATCGTCAAAGTTGACATCGGTTGAAACTTGTTTATAAACACCTATGCGAACATTTAAAAAAGAAGCATTCGGCAGTTGGCTTTTCGTCTTCGAAGCATTCGCAGGCAACGCGAACTCTTCACAGAATTTTTCAACTCTCACATCGTTTGCCTTTGTGATAAGAACATAATTTCCGCTGTTCAATGCGGCGGAAGCCTCAAAAATTTCGCCGTCAGCCGTTTTTTCAATGGCTTTTTGCACAAACTTATCAGCTGCAAAATCCCCGGTTCTCCCCGAAATACCGTTAAGGCGTCGGTCATATATATTTATAAAAACAACCGTCCAAAGACTCGATGAAGTATTCGTGCCGTATATTTTTCGCACTTTACTCATCATGTCTATTTCAAAAAGATTTCCGCCGCAAGTCGGAGCGGAAAATTTTTCGTAAATTTTCTTCGCCGCTATAATCAATGATATTGACACCACGGCCGTAATGCCGATTACAAGAATTTTTAACATTATTTTGTCACCGCATTTTGCCTCTTTATTTTGTTTGAAGCTGTTTTTTCAAAAGGTTTATCTCTGAAAATTGTTTTCTTTATACGATGATATGTAGGAACGGATTTATTATACTCTTTGATGAATTTTTCGATTTTTTCTTGCTTTTGTTCGTCTATATCTTCGCAGTAAATACCGAGATGTATTTCATCATCTTCCGCATATGCAACCGCTTCATCAATCAATCCGCAACGGTATATTTTGCTTTCTATTGCCTCGGGGCTGACATTTTCACCGTTTGAAAGAATTATTATGTTTTTTATTCTTCCGGTTATGAAGAGGAAGCCGTCCTCGTCTATTCTGCCGATGTCCCCTGTTTTATACCATTCGCCGTCAAATGCCTCTTTTGTTGCTTCATCATCGCCAAGGTAGCCGAGCATTACATTTTTGCCGCGGACGAGCACTTCACCCTCTTGGGATATTTTAACCTCGTTCCAATCGCGCCTTGTGCACGGTTTGCCGACAGAGCCCACTTTAAAATCATTTGGGCTGAAATTTGTGTTGGGGCCGCTGGTCTCAGTGGCACCGTAATAAGAACCCGAAAAAATGCCGAGAGAATTTAAATATTTCATTGCTTCAATATCCTGCGGTGCCCCTCCGCTGCTGATGATTTCAAAGCTTGAAAGGTCGCAAAGTCCCTTTTTGCTGTACTTCACAAATGTGGAAACCAGAAGAGGAATTGAAATGGTGGCCGTCGGGTGAAACCACTCTATATCGGTCAACGCACGGCGAAAATCCGAAAGGCAAATCTGTGCGCCGCAACACAAGTC
>CAVDRT010000182.1:0-5578 GCA_963611445.1 bacterium | reverse complement strand
GTATTGAATAAAGACTTTTCAGACTGCCTTTCAAATTTTCAGCAAATTCTTCCGCCTTCCCCCTGCCCGTTTCCTTTGTGAGGACTATATACACAATGTGCCCCGAATAAGAATAGACCTGATAAGCGGCAAAGGCGGAGTTTTCTTCTTCACCGAGCCCGGTCACGGCGTCGTAAAAAAGGTCTTCGTTCCCCTTGAAACTTTCATTTATATATGAGGGCAGATTTTTTATGTAAAGTTCGACAACGCAGCAGGCGCATTCACCGATTCTTCTGCCTTTCCAGAACGGTTTATTCCTTTTAAGCAGGACTTCAAGCGGAAATATTCCGTTATAAACGAGCGAAAGGTTTTGGCGTTTCCATTCCCATTCAAGCAAATAATTCTCCGCCGAATCATAAGCGCTTTGAATCAGACGGTCGGTTTTTTCTTCGAGGTTTTTGACCATACTGACGAGAATTCGTTTATCAACAGGTTTCAAAACGAGTCCGTCCGCCTTATAATTTACGGCGGATTTTGCGTTTTCGAAATTTTTTTCGTCGGCTATCATAATCGTTGAAACGGGCAAAGAGCGCTCCTTTATAAACCGAAGAATCTCTTGCCCGCCGACGCCGTCAAGGTCAAAATTAAGCACGGCAATATCCGCCCTTTGAGATTTGATTTTCTCAAGGGCCTCGGTGCCGTCGCCGACTATCCCCCGCACTTTGGCTTCGGGGCACTGCACCCGCAAAGTGCGCAAAAGGTCGTTGACGAAAGATTCATCTTTATCGGAAATAATTATATTATACATTCATTCACACCGATATGCCGCACCTTTTTGGGGCGCGGCACAAAAATTCAGCAAAATTTATTTTATATACACCTTAACCGCGCAAACACTGCCGCCTTTATAATCGGGGATTTTGTTTCCGCCGATGACTTCGCCGTCAACTTCAATGTGCGGCTCGGTTTCAGGCTCTCTCACAACCTCAATGTCATAAGTCACGCCCCTCAAAACGCGTTTCGCTTTAAATCCGTTCCAGTCGGACGGTATGCACGGGTCGATTTCAAGACCGTCGTATTTTGCTTTTATTCCCAAAATATATTGCGTCACGGCAATGTACATCCAAGCGGCAGTTCCCGAAAGCCAGCTGACATTAGCAAGCCCGAATTTATCGGACTCGGGTCCGAAAATATTGGAAGCGTAAACATACGGCTCGGCTTTATAACGCCATTCGCCCGCCTTTTCGGACGCCAACATCGGCAAAAGTTGGGTGTAATACATATATGCGCGGTCGCCGTGACCGAGCATACACTCGGCGATGACCGCCCAGGTGTTGGCGTGGCAGAATATCGCGCCGTTTTCGCCGCAGCCCTTGTTATAGTTTGTGAGCGGGTTTTCTTTTGACGGATAGTCCTTAATCGACGGGTGAATTTTTTTGATTCCGAGCGGGGTGTTGAGCAGGCGGTTAACGCTCTCCATTGCCTTTTCGGTTTTTTCACGCTCACCCATACCGGAAATGACAGCCCAGGTTTGCGAATTGAGCCAAATTTTCGCCTGCGGCTCTGAGTCGGAGCCCAAATAGCGCCCGTCGTCCATAATTGCGCGGCGGAACCATTCGCCGTCCCACGCAAGCGTGTTGACAAGTGCGGTCTGCTCGCGGTAGGCTTTTTCGTATTTTGAAGTGTCTTCCCCGAGAAGCGCCGCCATTTCAATCATATATTTAAGCGCTGTTCCGAACTGCATTGAAGTCCAGATGCTCTCGCCCTTGCCCTCACGGCAAACTCTGAACAACTGGTCGTTCCAGTCGGAGCGGAGCATAAGCGGAAAACCGCGCTCGCCGAGGTGAGACAAAGTGAAATCGACCGATTTTTTGAGATGTTCCCAAACCGTGCCGCTGCCGCCGTCATAATATTCGACGGTTTCGGACAAAAAGTCCGTTTTGCCTTCTTCTTCAACCAACTTGCCGCACGAAAGAATTGTCCACAAATGGTCATCCGAATGGACAGAGGCAACCGGCTCCCAGCCCTCGGTCGGGAAGAAATAATGATTCACATGGCCGTCGCCGTATTCCTGAGAAAGCAAAAGTTTGATTTTATCTTCCGCGCGCGCAGTGTCAAACGGAATCATTGAAAGAACATCCTGCGCGGTGTCTCTGTACCCGACACCCCTGAAAGTACCCGTCGCGTAATAAGAAATGTTTCTCGAAAATCTGAAATTGCGCTCTGCCTGATAGGGATTCCAGATATTAACCATTCTCTCGGTGTTTTTGTCGGGAACGGAGCAGGAGAATTTTGAGAGGAAGCCGTCCCAGTTTTCGCAGAGTTTTTTAAACGATTTTTCGCAAAAATCGGGTTTGCGGCAGTTTTCAACGCTTTTAACCACATCTTCATCGGTCATTGCCGCGCCGAGGTATATATGCAGCGTCTTTGTTTCGCCCGCTTTGAGTTTCACGGGAATCTGCAAAGCAAAGCAGGGGTCGCCGCCCGCCATTGTTGTGTTGGTGCAGTATCCCCTTTCAATTCCGATGGGGTTTTCTTCGCTTCTGTATGTTCCGACAAATTCGTCACGGTCGCCGTCAAAGCCCTTTATCGGCATATCGGCGGCGAAATAAATAAGCGGCGTTTCATCGGGTTTCGGCTGATTTTCAACACCGTATTTATAAACCAAAATGTCGTCGATATTATAAACCGTGAGTTGATGTTTGTTGTAGCACTGCCACTGAAGTTCGCGCATAAATTCCATCATACCGAGTTCAACAAACGGGAAAACGGTGATTTCGCGGTCGGTTTCGGCGGTGAGTTTCAGTTCCCAAATGAGCGCATTTTCATATTCGCCGACAAAATAGAGCGCGTCGGCTTTGAGACCGTTCTTTTCCGATTCGAATTTTGTGTAGCCCATTCCGTGGGTTGCCTTCCATTTGTCGGGTTTTTCGCGAAGCGGCTCGTTCGTCGGGCAGAACACCGTGTCGCCGTCCGTTATATATGTATAAAAACCTGAGCGGTCGGTCGGGATATGGAAAAATTTATAGTGATTTATGCGCCAAATCTGCGGCGATTTATAAAACGCGACGCCGCCGCCCGCCTGGGAAATCATTGTGTGGAATGTGCCGTTGCTCAAATAATTTATCCACGGCGTGGGTGTATCGTATTTTAAAATTTCAATTTCTTTTTTATCATCCGAAAAATTATATCTTTTTGCCATTGTTTTTTCTTCTCCCCTTATTTCTTTGGGCATTTTGCAACCCATTTGTCAACTATTCGGCTGAAAACCTCGTCGCCGTGAGCCTTGTCGGCTTTTTCGGCTCCCGCATTCCAGTGCGCTTCGTTTTCGCCGATATACTCCTTGTGCACGGTTTCGGGCGCGACCGACAAAACCGCTTCGGTTTCGGGCAGTCCGCCGTGTGCCGAAAACTCGGTTGTGTCCAAAAACGCTCTTTCAATCTCAATCCAGGGGGTTGACGGGTTTTTATTCGCCGTCCACCAACCGTTGCCGAGGTTGTTTTTCTGTTCGTATTCAATTCTCATCAAAACGGCTCTCAGCAAAAATTCAATGTTTGCCGCCTGGTGATAAACCAAGAGGATTATATGGCGAAATCCCGCGGCGGAATATCCTTTTATCATTTCATAGCAATATTCCTGAAAGAGGTTTGCCGATGTGTCGATAGTGTATTTATCGGGTCCCGAAACAATATTTCCGTTCGGGCAGCAGGTCACAGTAGGCGCAATTAAAATTCTCGATTTTTTATCAAGTTCCGTCATAAGCCCGTCCACAAAAAGAATGTCCGCCCCGATCGGCAGCTGACTTCCGTGATATTCAACCGTTCCGAACGGAATGAAAAGCGGAGTGTCTTCTTTCAAAGCGTCAATTTCTTTCGGGCACATATTAACCAAATACGGCATAAAACCACCTGTTTCTTTGAAATTTTGAGCATCGCGCCGAAAGCGGCGCCGACTTAAATCATTATCATTTTACGGCAAAGAGCCGAACACCTTATCGGTTTCGGCTCCCGTCAAAATTTGAAAACTATTCGTTTTTAAGGGCGCGTTCAAGCCAAACAGAGCCTATGTCCATTGCATTATAAAGTCCCTGTTTTTCGCTTTTTTTGACAACGCGGTCGCGGCTTCTTATCTCATCATCGGTGTACATAAGCTGGACCGTGATTTTATCCGACAACTCAAGGTCGTCGATTTTTTTTCCGCTTTTAACCGTCATCATTATGACATATTTGTCCGACATATTGCCGTAATAAAGCACATTGTCTTTTCTCACGAGCGGTCTGCCCTTATAGGTCAAAAATTTTTCTGACAATTCATTTCACTCCTAACTCATCAATCGGCGTCGGGCGGTCGAATATCCGCCCCGTATTTAATCCGAGAGATAATATTTCACAAGGGTTTGAAGCAGGGCGTCACGGTCGATTTTTCTTATCAGGTTGCGCGCGTTGTTATGCGTTGTGATATATGTCGGGTCCTCCGACAAAATGTATCCCACTATCTGATTTATCGGGTTATAGCCCTTTTCTTTAAGAGCGTCATACACCGCCTGCAAAACCCTTCTGATTTCTCTTTCCTTTTCGTCTCCCAACGAAAAAGTCATAGTTCTGTCGCTTGCCATACTGAAAACACCTCTTTCTTTGCCCCGCTGAAAGGGGAATTATCTATCGGTTATTTTACATCATATATTGCCCTATTTCAAGCAAAACATTGTAAACAGTTTATGAAAAGGAAAACTCACTTTCTCAAGAGAGCGCCCGCAGCCTCAAGATTTGACATTATCTTTGCCACCGTGCGGTTTATATCCTCATCGGTCAAAGTGCCCTCGGCGCTTCTGAGAGAGACGCTGTAAGCCACGCTTTTTTTGCCTTTTTCAATCTGTGAGCCCGAATAAACATCGAAAAGTTCAACCTTTTCGCACAACTTGCCGGCGCCCTGTCTGATTGCTTTTTCGAGCGTTCCGACAGGAAGTTCCTTATCGCAGATAAGCGCAAAGTCACGGCTGACCGCGGGGAATTTCGGCATAGGTTTATATATTATATTCGGCGTTTTGAGCGAATAGAGCAGTCGGAGATTTACTTCGGCGGCATAAACCCTCGTGTCAATTCCGTAGTTTCCCGCAACGCTCGGGTGGATTTCACCGAAAACCGCGGCAACTTTTCCGTCTATAACCGCCTTTGCCTGACGGCCGGGGTGCATAAACGGCTCGGCGGCGCGTTCAATTTCATAATCGCTTGTGAAAAGGGAAAGAACGGTTTCAACCATACCTTTAAGCGTGAAGAAATCTTCGTTTTTGCCGTAAGCACCGATAGAAAGCGCCGGAATTTCCTCCGGTTGTTCCCGGAGCGGCAAAGATTTCGGAACGAAGATTTTGCCGACTTCAAAAAAGCGGCCTGCCGGGTTTTTGCGGTTTGCATTGGTCGCAATGACCGTGAGCATACTTGTGTAAAGCTGGGTGCGCATTTCGGCATATTCGTCGCCCAACGGATTCAAAATGGTGACCGCTTTGCGGCGCTCGTCGTCCTTTTTGAGCAAAAGAGTGTCGACCGCGTTTTTGCTTATGAACGAATAGGTCGAAATCTCATAAGCGCCGAGCGCCGCCAGG
>CAVDRT010000181.1:0-3309 GCA_963611445.1 bacterium | reverse complement strand
GCGCAATTTTTAAAGACGAATTCTCAATCGCTGCTTTCAAGCGATGTTTATATATATTGTTTCAGGCAGGCTTTTTATGTCTGCCGATACGCGGTATAAACACCTCGCTTGGTGCTGACGGGATTTTGTCGCTCGAGTACCTATGATATCATTATTATGAAGGAGGGAATGCAAGTGCCGAGAAGAGGTTTTGTCGCAAAACGCGATGTTTTACCCGATCCGCTTTACAATTCCAAAACAGTTACTCGTCTTATCAATAACATTATGTTGGACGGTAAGAAGGGTGTTGCTCAGAAAATTGTATATGGCGCGTTCGATATAATCTCCGAGAAGACCGGTAAGGATCCGATCGAAGTTTTTGAACAAGCTATGGAAAATGTTATGCCTCAATTGGAGGTTAAGGCTGTTCGTAAGGGTGGCGCAACCTATCAGGTTCCGTTTGAAGTCCGCCCCGAGAGAAAGCAGACTTTGGGTCTGCGTTGGCTCACAACCTACAGCCGCGCCCGTTCCGAAAGAACGATGAAAGAGCGCCTCGCAAATGAAATTATCGATGCCACAAACGGCAGCGGTAACGCAGTTAAGAAGCGCGAAGATACACACAAGATGGCCGAAGCAAACAAGGCTTTTGCTCATTACAGCTGGTAAACCGCAAGGAATTATATTTGCTGCTTTGGTTTCGCTTTGGGCGGAGCGCTACAGCAGAATGGAGATTGAATTATGCCGAGAAAAGTATCTCTTGAAATGACAAGAAATATTGGTATAATGGCGCATATTGACGCAGGTAAAACCACCACAACAGAGCGTATTTTGTTCTATACAGGTATCAACCGTAAAATGGGTGAAACCCATGACGGTGCGTCAACTATGGACTGGATGGAGCAGGAGCAGGAGAGAGGTATCACCATCACCTCTGCTGCCACCACTTGTTTCTGGAAAGACCATCGTATCAATATAATCGACACCCCCGGACATGTTGACTTCACCGTTGAAGTTCAGCGTTCGCTGCGTGTTCTTGACGGCTCTGTCACCGTTCTTTGTGCAAAAGGCGGTGTTGAGCCCCAGTCTGAAACCGTTTGGAGACAGGCTGACGAATATCATGTACCCCGTATGATTTATGTCAACAAAATGGATATTATGGGTGCTGATTTCTATAATGTTCTTGATATGATTAAAGACCGTTTCAATTGCAACGCTGTCCCGATTCAGTTGCCGATCGGCTCTGAGGACACATTCAAGGGAATAGTCGACCTTATCAATAACGACGCTGAAATTTACTATGATGACCTCGGAAAAGATGTCAGACACGAGCCTATTCCGGACGATATGAAGGAACTTGCCGAAAAATACAGAACCGCGCTCATCGAAGCTGTCGTCGAACAGGACGAAGAGCTTATGGAGAAGTATTTTGAAGGCGAAGAGCCCTCGGTCGAACAGATTAAAAAGGTTATCCGTAAAGCAACAATTGCAAACGAAATGGTTCCCGTCACCTGCGGAACTTCATATCGCAACAAGGGCGTTCAGCCGCTTCTTGATGCAATAGTTGACTTTATGCCTGCTCCGACCGACATTCCGTCGATCAGAGGAACAAACCCCGAAACCGGTGAAGAAGAAGACCGCCACGCATCTGATACAGAGCCGTTCTCTGCTCTCGCATTCAAGATTGCAACCGACCCCTATGTCGGTAAAATCTGCTTCTTCCGCGTATATTCGGGTAAGGTTGACGCCGGCTCAAATGTTTATAACTCCGTTAAGGATAATAAAGAAAGAATCGGCCGTATCCTTCAAATGCACGCAAACCACCGTGAAGATATCGAAACCTGCTATGCAGGTGATATTGCGGCGGCAGTCGGACTCAAAAATACAACCACCGGTGATACGCTTTGCGATCCCGACCACCCCGTTGTGCTTGAGTCGATGAACTTCCCCGAGCCGGTTATCCGCGTTGCTATCGAGCCGAAAACCAAAGCCGGTCAGGAAAAAATGGGTATTGCTCTTGCCAAATTGGCAGAAGAAGACCCGACTTTCCGTTGCTATACCGACGAGGAAACCGGTCAGACCATCATCGCAGGTATGGGTGAACTTCACCTTGAAATAATCGTTGACCGTTTGCTCCGCGAATTTAAAGTTGAAGCAAATGTCGGCGCTCCGCAGGTTGCTTATAAAGAAAGTATCCGCAAGAAGGTCACTCACGAAACCAAATATAAGAGGCAGTCGGGCGGCTCCGGTCAGTACGGTCATGTTAAAATCATTCTTGAGCCTAACGAAACAGGCAAGGGCTATGAATTTATCAATGCCGTCACAGGCGGTGCCATTCCGAAAGAGTTTATCGGACCTGTTGACGCAGGTATCCAGAGCGCTCTTAAAGCCGGTGTTCTCGCAGGTTATCCGGTTGTCGATGTCAAGGTAACACTGTATGACGGATCTTACCACGAAGTCGACTCTTCGGAAATCGCATTTAAGATTGCCGGTTCAATGGCGTTCAAGGAAGCATCAAAACTTGCTGACCCCGTTCTTCTTGAGCCTATTATGAAAGTTACCGTAATAGTTCCCGAAGAATATATGGGTGATGTAATCGGCGACCTTAACTCACGCCGCGGCGAAATTCAGGGCTTCACCGACAGAACAGGCGGCGTTAAACAGATCGACGCGCGCGTTCCGCTCGGAGATATGTTCGGCTATGCAACCGACCTCCGTTCCAAAACACAGGGACGCGGTCAGTATGTTATGGAGCCCGACGGCTATAAAGAAGTACCGAAATCCATCGCCGAAAAAATTATTTCTTCAAGAACGAAATAATTTACAATATATTTCTTGAAATATATAAAAAAATTTGCTAAACTGTAAACAATAAGCCTAGGCTTAAGTTAAAATTTATTTATTGAGGAGGAAATTTCCAATGGCAAAGGCAAAATTCGAAAGAACAAAACCGCATATTAACATTGGTACCATCGGCCACGTTGACCATGGTAAGACCACTTTGACCGCAGCTATCACCAAGTACCTTTCACTTAAAGGTCAGGCACAGTTTGAGGACTATGCCAACATCGATAAGGCTCCTGAAGAGAGAGAACGCGGAATCACAATCAACACCGCTCACGTTGAGTACGAGACCGACAAGCGTCACTACGCTCATGTTGACTGCCCCGGACACGCTGACTATGTTAAAAACATGATCACCGGTGCTGCTCAGATGGACGGCGCTATCCTCGTTATCGCTGCAACAGACGGCCCGATGGCTCAGACTAAAGAACACCTTCTTCTTGCCCGTCAGGTTGGCGTTCCGTACATTGTTGTATTTATGAACAAGGT
>CAVDRT010000180.1:0-2881 GCA_963611445.1 bacterium | reverse complement strand
AAGCAGAACTCCTTGGCGGCGCAATTCTCGTTTTGATTGGTCTTAAAATTCTGCTTGAACACCTCGGAATAATCGCTTTATAATTATAAATTTAAAGTCTCTCTTGTTAATCAAGGGAGACTTTTTTTCGGCTTGCTTTATTTATTATAAATATCACCAAAAACACCAAGGTTATTCCGAGTATTACGCCGGTGCTGTCAATCAGCACATCGGTTACCCGCGCCGCGCGTTCCGAAACAAATCTCTGGTGAAATTCATCGCTTGAAGCATAAAGAACACCGAGTGCAAACGCAGTAAAAATCGGAGTTTTCACCGCTTTCAGGACACCCGTTCGACTCTTGAATATCGATTCTGTGCCCGACCCTTTCAAAAAACCGGCTTTTTTGGCACTTATATAAGTTTTAATCGAAATCGTATGAACAAAAAGTGCCGCTCCGAGAAGCACATATTCGGTCAAGTGAGCGGTTTTTCTGACAACGACTTCAACAGTTGTTCTGACCTTTGTTTGTTTTGACACGGAATATTTATTGTAATCGGGGTACTTCACCTTTATGACGCCGTTGGTTATCTTTCCGCTGTGTTTCGAAGAATCAGGACCTATTTCCGCCGAAAAGCCAAAAATCATATAGGCAGCCGCCAGCACCAAAATCAAAGAAACCGCGATTGAAACAATGTGTTTGACCTTAACCGCTTTCAATGAAAACATCACCTCATAATGAAGAAGCCCTAAGTCAAAGGCTTAAGGCTTCGAATGATTTTCAGCAAAATTATTTGTTGAAGACATCGAGAATTAAATTATCGTAATCGTCGCCCTTTTCGTCTTCTGCATTTCCGGAATTCATTATATCGGTGAGTGAAGAAGAAGCCTTGGAAACATTCTTCTTGTCTTCGCCGAGACCGGTTGCGATAACGGTAACCTTGATTTCATCTTCAAGGCTTTCGTCAATCTGCGTACCGAAGATGATGTTTGCATCGGGATCGCACATATCGTGAATAATCATAGACGCCTGGTCAACTTCTTCAAGACCGATGTCAGGTGAGCCGACAACACTGATAATCACGCCTGTTGCATTGTCCATAGATGTTTCGATAAGCGGGCTGGAAACAGCAGCTTTTGCGGCGAGTTCCGCTTTGTCTCTGCCTGTTGCAACGCCGACGCCCATATGAGCATAGCCTGCGTCTTTCATAACAGAGGTAACATCTGCAAAATCAAGGTTGATGAACGCGGTTGCGTTGATAAGTTCGGAAATGCTCTGAACGCCCTGACGGAGAACATCATCGGCAATTGCAAAAGCGTTTTTAAATGTTATTTTCTGATCTGAAACATATTTAAGTCTTTCGTTAGGGATAACGATAAGGCTGTCAACATTCTGGCGGAGTTCGGAAATTCCGATTTCTGCCTGCTCCATTCTCCTCTTGCCCTCAAAACCGAAAGGTTTCGTCACGATTCCGACAGTCAGAATGTCCATTTCCTTGGCAATCTGAGCGATGACGGGAGCAGCGCCTGTTCCGGTGCCGCCGCCCATACCTGCGGTGATGAATACCATATCGGTATCTTTAAGCGCTTCTTTAATCTCATCTTTTGATTCCTGAGCGGCGTTCTGCCCCTTTTCCGGGCTGGCGCCTGCGCCCTGGCCTTTGGTGAGTTTTTCACCTATTTGAATTTTTTTGTTGGCTTTTGAAAGGAAAAGGGCTGCTTTATCAGTGTTAACAGCAACAAATTCCACACCGGCGACACCTGAATCGACCATACGGTTTATAGCGTTTCCGCCGCCGCCGCCGACGCCCACAACTTTAATACTTACAACATCTGCTGCCTCGTTTGCAATCTCAAACGGCATTTTTATCATCCTTCCATTTATGTAGAATTATCTAATCACAATTATTCGTTTATAATGATAACACGAATAAATTTTTATTTCAACACTTTTTTTCGTTTTTAATGAAATTTAACGATTTTTTCAAAAATCAATTGTTTTCAAAATAATTATCTATTGAGCTTTGCCTAAAATAGCCCTCAGGTTTGTTCTTTGTCCAAAGCTGCAAATTTATCACACCGGACGCGTCTTCGTCAAGTTTTTCCAAAATGCCGCCGAGATGTTTGAATTTGCCGTCGGCATTTGAAACAGAGCCCAACTGAACGATAAATTTGCCGTTTATCCTGAAAGTGATATTCATTTTGTCGGTCATATCTATGTAATCGCAATCCAATTTATAGGCTTTTAAATTAAATTTCAGCGATTCGAATATTTTTTTTATTTCCGAATCGTCAAATTTAAGCGTTTTTCCGACCGATTCTTCGCTTTGGCACAGACCCTTGATTATCATAAAGCCCTCTTGCGGCTCAGCACTCTTCTGAAGCACCCGATTCCCGTCGCTGACAATATAATACCCATCAGGGGCAAAAGCGCAAAACGAGACCTTTGCGGGGCTCACGGTTACGGAAAGCGTTCCGTCGATATTTCGGGAAACGCTCGCTTTTTCAACATAAGGGAGTTTTTTGATTATTCGCGAATTGATGTCCTGCTCGGATATTGTTATTATATTCTGCCCAACACCCACTGCCGCCGCAGAGAGAATTTCCTCGCGGGAATAAGGGCTTTCGCCGTAAAGTTCGACTTTTTTGACCTTGAAAACCCCCGCAAAACTTGCAATCACTGCCGCCGCCAGCGCAAAACAGCAAAGCACAAGAAAAAAGCCCGAAAGCGAAGTCCCTTTGCTTTTTTTCCTGCGCGGTCGGGCTTTTGGTGCGGCTTTTTGCGGTTTATTTCCGTTTTTTCTGATCTTACGCTTCGGCAACCTTTTCACATCCTGTTTTAAAATTTAATCACTTTGTCCGGCACCCTTTTGATATCGGCGCCGACGCGTGACAGCGCGGTTT
>CAVDRT010000179.1:0-4814 GCA_963611445.1 bacterium | reverse complement strand
AGATACAGCTTTTCGCCGAACAGGCTGAATTCCGTCACATCCGTGACCCATTTTTAATTCGGTCTGTCCGCATGGAAATCCCGATTCAACAGATTCGGTGCAACTTTCCCGACTTCTCCCTTGTACGAACGGTATTTCTTCATCCTGACATGGCAGATGAGTCCCAGTTCCTTCATGAGTCGCTGGACAGTCTTGTGATTTAGGGGCAGATTGCGATCATGTAGCACCATTGTGATACGGCGATAGCCATACCGCCCCTTGTTTTCGTGATAAATTGCTGTAATTTCCCGTTTTGCCGACTCGTACTTGTCTACTCGTTTCATCCGTTTCAGATGATAGTAAAATGTAGCACGTGGCAGTTGAGCGATATCTAACAGGATCGTCAGTGAAAATTCTTGCCTTAGCATTTGGATCACCTGTGCTTTTTCAGCCGGTGTCGCTCGTTTTCCAAAACCAAGGCTTGCAATTTTTTTAGGTAAGCATTCTCTGCACGCAGTCGCTGGACTTCTGCCAGCAGATCTTCTTCTACCTCTTTCGGCATCTGCTTTGGCGGACGGCCCTTACTCCCGCGTCCTCGCCGTTCGATGAAAAAGCCTTCCGGTCCTTCTGTCAGGTAGATTCGTTCCCAGTCCTGTATCCTGTTATGATCGCTGATTTCAAACTGTCGAGCCGTTTCTCGGTAGCTCAGTTTTTCTTTTTGCATGGTTTCCACGACCAGCTTCTTAAATTCCGGCGTGTATCGTTTGTTCGGTACTCCCTTTGGCATAAAAATCACCCCATTTGTTAGACATTATATCACATTGTCTAACAAATGGGGTGCAGTTCAAAACCGCGGGTCGTTTTTTTGAAACTTTATTTTTCTATGTATTTTTTATATTCTTCAATAATTTTTTTGGCGGTTTCTTCAATCATAAGCCCTTCGGCGTTGACCGTTATGTCAGCCGCCGATCTGTATATCGGCGTGCGGTAATCATAGAGGTCCTTAAGGGTCTGCCCGGCGCCGAGCGTCACTCCGCGCGAATCAATGTTTGAAATTCGGCGGTCAATTTCAAAAAACGGGTGTTCAAGATATATGAGCGCGCCGAGACTTTTAAGTTTTTTAAGCCCTTCGGGGTGCAAAACAGCCGAGCCGCCCGTGGCAATAACGCTTTTTTTGCAGTCAAGCGTTTTAAGGCATTTCGCTTCCGTTTCAAGAAAAGCGTCGTTGCCGTCACGGTCTATAATTTCCTGAAGAAGCGCGCCGTTTTGTTCTTGAATAAGCAGGTCGGTGTCAATAAATTTAAACCCGAGCATTTTGGCAAGGACCACCCCCACGGTGCTTTTGCCGCTCCCCGGCATTCCGATTAAAATGATATTGCCGTCCATTTGTATCCCCTCCGGAATTTCAAAAATTTTCATCAATATATCGGCAGGCGTTCACTGCCGCAACCGCACCGTCGGCGGCGGCGGTCGTCAGTTGCCGCACCTGCTTTTCCCGACAGTCGCCTGCCGCAAAAACCCCATTGCTCGCCGTGCAGTCCTCTTTCGCGGCGGCATAACCGGCACTGTCAAGTTTTATAACATCCGCGAATTTTTCAAGCTGCGGAACAGTCCCTATCGAAACAAAAACGCCGTCGGTTTCAAGCGTTTGGGTTTCGCCGGTTTTTGTGTTTTTAAGGGTCAGCGATTCTAAGACATTGCCGCCGTTTATTGCATCCACCGTTAAGTCGGGCAGAAAAACAATGTTTTCTCTGCCGTTCATACGCCGAACGGTTTTTTTGTCTGCGCGCAGTTGTGCACGGCGATTGATGAGATACACTTTTCGGCAAATGTCCGAGAGATAGAGCGCTTCCGTTACCGCCGAGTTCCCGCCGCCGATGACCGCGGCGGTCTTTCCTTTGAAAAACGCACCGTCGCACACAGCACAGTAGGATACTCCTCTGCCCTCAAATTTTTCTTCGTTTTCGGCGCCGAGTTTCCGCCGTGCGGCACCCGTTGCCAAAATAACTGCCCGACATTCAAATGAGTCGGTTTCGGTTTTGACGGTTTTCACACTGCCGTGCTCTTCAATTTTTATAACTTCGTCAAATTTTATTTCGGTTTGCAGTTCGGTTACCTGTGAAAACATTTTGTCCGCCAGTTCGGTCCCGCTTATTTTCCCGACGGCGGGGAAGTTTTCAACGCTCGGAGCATAGACGATTTGTCCGCCGAAAGACTGTTTTTCAAACAAAAGAACGCTTTTTCCCGCTCTTTTTGCATAAATCGCCGCTGTCATTCCGGCAGTTCCCGCCCCGATAATAATTATATCAAACATAAATTCATCTGCTTTCCGTTATGGTCTTTTATAGTTTCACCCAAACGGCGGAAATTATAATTTATTTTACACAAAAACCGCCGTGATAACAAGTGCGGCGCGCAAAATTTCAAAAAAATATTTATCCTCTTTTAAAATCGGCGGATAAGTTGTATAATAATAGAAAATATTATAATTTTCGGGGGAAACGATTATGAACGAAAGAGAAAAATGCGGTGAAACCGCTTGCTCAGGCGACTGTGCTCACTGCTCGGAAAAACATTCCGACAATGTTCCGACTTTTGAGCCGGCAAACAAAAACTCCAAGGTCAAACACATCATTGCGGTTATGAGCGGAAAGGGCGGAGTCGGAAAATCGATGGTCACCGCGTCGCTTGCGGTTATGATGAATCGCAAAGGCTTCAAAGTCGGTATTCTCGATGGCGACATCACAGGTCCGTCAATCCCCAAAATGTTCGGGATAAACGGCAGAGTGATGGCAACCGAAGACGGCATTATCCCTGCCGAAACCGCAAACGGGATAAAAATTATTTCGGTCAATCTTATGCTTCAAAATCCCGAAGCGCCCGTTGCCTGGCGCGGACCTGTTATCGGCGGCGCCGTCAAACAGTTCTGGACCGATGTTTCGTGGGGTGAACTTGATTATTTGTTTATCGATATGCCTCCCGGGACGGGCGATGTGCCGCTGACCGTGTTTCAGTCGATTCCGGTCGACGCCGCCGTTACCGTCACAACGCCGCAGGACCTTGTGTCGCTTATCGTTAAAAAATCGGTCGGACTTGCCGAGATGATGAACATAAAAATGCTCGGTATAATTGAAAATATGAGTTTTATAAAATGCCCCGATTGCGGCAAAAAAATTGAACTTTTCGGCAAAAGCGGAGTTGATGATATTTGCAACGAACTCGGACTTTTGAAACTTGCCCAAATGCCGATTGACCCCGCGCTTGCCGAATTGGCGGATGAGGGCGAATTTGAGAAAAACGGAGCCGACGAATATTTAAGCGGCGCCGCAGAAGCGTTGACAAACGCCTTCCCGGTCTAAACGGTTTGTGATATGAAAAACACAAAAATCCGCGGAATTGCCGCGGCGCTTGTTGCCAACATCATTTTCGGCTTCAGTTTTCTTTTCACAACGCTGGCTCTCGGCACCGGGGCGTCGCCGTTGATATTGGTTGCCGCTCGTTTCACGGTTGCCTTTTTGGTGCTGGGTGTCCTTTGCCTTTTCGGCGCGGTCAGGATAAATCTCAAAGGCAAACGGATTTTGCCTGTGATTTTAATGGGGCTTTGCCAGCCGTTTTTATATTTCATTTTTGAAACTTACGGGCTCAAAGCGGTTTCTTCTTCCGTTTCGGGCGTCATTATTTCAACGGTGCCGATTGCCGTTATTTTAATTCACTGCCTTTTCTTCGGCGGCCGCGTCACAGTGCGGCAGGGTGTGTTTTCGGCACTGTCGGTCGGCGGCGTTATCGCCGTCAGTATTTTGTCGGACAAGGGCGAAATGCGGTTTTCCTACGGCGGTGCGGTGCTTCTCCTGCTCGCAGTTTTGAGTGCCGCAATGTTCAATATTTTAAGCAACCGCGAAAGCGGGAACTTCACTGCTCCGGAGCGCACTTTTGTTATGTTTGCGGTGGCGGCGGTCGGATTTAACATTTTGGCTCCCGCCGTTTTGAGGGAAAATTATATTTCGGAAATTTGCCGCGCATTTTCGGCACCGATGTTTTCGGTGTCGGTAGCTTATCTTGCCGTCGTTTCTTCGGTTGCCGCATTTTTGCTTTATAATTATGCAACATCAAACATAACGGTGGTTGAGGCTGCGTCATTTTCCTCGGTCATTTCAATCTGCTCCGTCGCTGCCGGAATAACAATTCTTAAGGAAAAGGCAGATTTTTGGCAAATTCTTTGCTGCGCTGTGATAATTTTCGGCGTTTGGGGCGTAAATTCGGCACCTGTTCGGCAAAAAGCGAACAAATAGATTTTTTGATGTAATATCGGACAAAGCGTCACTCATAAAGTTTATTGGGTGATGAAAATGAAATGCTGGATAATTACAAAAAAACAAATTATCGCCGCTTACATAATTGCCGCAACGGTTTTTGTCTCAGCCACGGTCGGAATAGGCGTTCTGGCTTCGGGCGGAAGGCGTTTGCCGATTTACGGCGTTAAAACCGATAAAAAACAGGTGGCAATATCTTTCGACGCCGCCTGGGGCGCCGACGATACCGATACGCTCATTGAAATTTTGGGAAAACACAATGTCCGCGCAACATTTTTTGTTGTCGGCGGCTGGGTGGATAAATACCCCGACGAAGTCAAAAAATTGGCTGACGCCGGTCACAGGGTCGAAAATCATTCGTCGACCCACCCGCATATGACAAAACTTTCAAAAGACCAAATGGTCAATGAGATTGTGACCTGCAACAAAAAATCGCCGCCGTCACGGGCAGAACGCCGAAACTTTTCCGCCCGCCCTACGGGGATTATGACAATTCTGTCATTGAAACGGTTGAAAGTCTCGGAA
>CAVDRT010000178.1:0-2687 GCA_963611445.1 bacterium | reverse complement strand
TGACCGGCGGCGTGCAGTGACCGCCCGCACCAACAACAAGTTAAGTCTTTTCATAATTTTCTCATAAGGCGTCGGCAAACGGGAGTTAACCCTCGCACGACCGACGCCGGCAAATCCCGCCTTTTCCGCAAAGGGTGGGATTTGTTTTGCCCGAAAACGCACCGACATTTCAAAAATCAGGTTTACAATCGGGCGTTTTGGGTGTACAATCAAAATGGTGATTTTCAATGACTAAAAATTCGGTACTCAAAATTTTATCGTCATCAGACGGATATGTTTCGGGCGAAGAGATAAGCAAGCGGATAAATGTCAGCCGTGCCGCGGTGAACGCCGCGGTCAAAAAACTGAGACGGGACGGATATGACATTTTATCCGCCACGAATAAAGGATATTTCTTGAAATCCACACCCGACATTATAACAGCCGAAACCCTCGCGCAATATTTGCCGCACGGCAGATGTGAAAAGGTGCTCTGCCTTTCCTCGGTCGATTCAACCAACAAAAAAGCCGCCTCCCTCGCCTATGACGGGGCGGAAGACGGAACGGTGGTTATCGCAAACCGACAAACAAGCGGACGCGGACGAATGGGAAGAAGTTTTTTCTCACCCGGCGACAAGGGAATATATCTCTCGATACTTTTCAAACCTCAGGGTGAGATTTCGGAACTTGCCGGAATAACCGCGGCGGCGGCGGTCGCCGTATGCCGCGCCTCAAAAACCGTTTACGGCAAACTGCCCGACATCAAATGGGTCAACGACCTTTTGATAAACGGCAGAAAAGTCTGCGGCATTTTGACCGAAGCCGCGCTTGAGGGTGAAAGCGGCAGAATCAAATATATAATAATAGGAATCGGAATAAATGTATTAGGCGAAGAAAGAGATTTCCCCGAAGAAATAAGGCACACTGCAACCTCCTTCGAACGGGAATACGGCACGCCCGTCCCCCGCGCGGAATTCGCCGCCGAAATCATAAAAGAACTTGACAAACTTGATTTCACATCTGCTGACAACAAGAAAAAAATCCTTTCGGATTATCGCAGGCTCTGCACAACAATCGGCAAAGATGTCGGCTTTCTGATAAATTCAACCGAATATCGGGGTGTTGCCGCCGAAATAAACGAAGATTTTTCACTGAAAGTCAGACTTTCGGACGGCGGTTTCAAAGACCTTAAAAGCGGAGAAATCAGTCTTCTTAAAAAATAGCGAAACACAGGCGCCGCAGTAACACTGCGGCGCCTGTGTTTTATAAATTAAAAAATTATCCGAACTGTTTTATGGTCTTCGCAACATTTATAAAATGGTCGGCAACCCTTTCGGAATTTGACGAAAGCGAAAGATACTGCGCGCCGACACTCGGTGTGCATATACCCTCCGAAAGTCTTTTAATATGATTTTCTTCCATTTGATTGGTCATATCGTCAACCATATCTTCAATTGAGTTTGCCTTCGCGAGCGCGTCTCTGTCGACATCCGAATATGCTTTCATAACCCAATCGAAAAGGTCTTTTATAAGGGCTTTAAGTTCATAAATTTCGTCAATTGCCTGTTTTGAAAAGCCCTCATTCAAAGATTTAAGCGTTTCGGCATATTCAACAATGTTTTCGGCATAGTCTCCCACGCGTTCAAGATCCGAGATTGAATGGAAAGTTGTGGACAGATAAATATGGTCCTTTTCATTAAGCGGAAGTTCCGAAAGTTTGATGACAAAGCGGACAAGTTCTTTATTAAGAAAATTGAGTTCTTTTTCATTATTTCTGAATTTTTTGACGCCGTCAAAATTTTGTGTGCATATCATATCAAGCGACGCATCAAAATTCCGCATCGCAATGCCTGCCATATTGAGTATTTCATTTTTGGTTTGCTGAACTGCAACCGACGGCGTCATCAACATATGTTCATCAATAAAGTAAAGGTGAGGATTGTATTCCTTTTCCGCCTGTTCCTCTTTATCATCGGGCACAATTCCCGACACAATTTTGACCAAAACATCAGTGAGCGGCAAGATCAAAATAACGGTTATAACATTGAAAAATGTGTGGAACATTGCAAGTTGGGTTTGCGGAGCGCTCGGGAACATCTTTTCAAACAGATGACCGTAGGTCACGGCACCGCCTGTTGAAAGTCCCAAAACCCAGCCGACAAGCATAAACAATATGACGCCGCTGATGTTAAATATAAGGTGAATGAGGGCTGTGCATTTAGCGTTCTTTCCGCCCGTGACCGCCGCAATAACCGCGACAACGCAGGAGCCGATGTTTGAGCCCATTGTCAGATAAATGCCCTGGTCAAGAGTTATGAGCCCTGTCACAACCATTGCAATGGCAACGCTCGTCATAACCGATGAACTCTGAATAATCGCCGTCAGGAGTGTGCCGATGATAACCAACAGCACGGCATTGCTGATTCTTGACAGGAACAATTTGACCGCGTCAAGCTGAGCAAAACTTTCCATCGAGCCGCTCATCATTGAAAGACCGACAAACAAAAGTCCGAAACCCGCAAGAATTCCGCCCATTTTCTGCCAAATATCGCGCTTTGCAAACGCCATTATAAACGCACCTACGCCGGCAAAAGCAGAAAAGATGACGGTTGTTGAAACGGAGTTTCCGCCGAACATTCCGAGAGAAACTATCTGACCGGTTATTGTTGTTCCGATGTTTGCGCCGTAAATTATAGTTGCCGCTTGTC
>CAVDRT010000177.1:0-3188 GCA_963611445.1 bacterium | reverse complement strand
TCGTAGAGAGCAGCAGTAATCGAATGTGCGGATTTACCGGAACGGAAAAACGCCCGGAAAAGCATTACTGCCTTTCTGAGCGTTTTATTTGCCTTTGCGATGCTATCAGTTTGATGTGATTCGAAATTTCATCCTTATCAACCCGTCGCATTAAAATCCGAGGGGTAAATTTTGCCCTGCTCACCGGCTGATATTTACCCTCAGCCGTTAGCGGCAGAAGCTTTTGCAAAATCAAAGGCGGTGTTGTTGTAAAGAATAAGGGCATAGAGATTGCTGTCGCTGAATATACACCGCAACGCATAAGCGTCATAAGGATAAGTGAGCGTCGAAACTTTCCCCTGCATTGTACCGATGGGCAAATAATTGATATTCTCCCCGTCGGTGCCCTCATTTCCGTTGCCGAGCCAGTATCTCACATCGCTTTTTGTATCTTCGCCGAAGCGCATAGCATAAGCGTCGTTTTTATAGCAAAGAATGGCGATTATTCCTTTATCGGCATTCGCCGGGTCGTAATAATAAACGGCGTCATCCGTGAGGATGATTTTGTATTCACCTTGCTGTTTTTCGGTATAGTTTTGAACTTTTTTGCCGCCTTTCGATTTGGCGGTGTTTTGGCTTTTAACTTCCGCAACCGTTGTTCCGAGTGTGATTTTGAGTTCGGTTACCTTGCCGTTTGATACATCGCTCTCAATCGTTTCGGCGTCAACTTTTTTTCGCTCTGCCGGGTCGGTTTCGTTTTTCTTTTTGCACGCCGCCGCAGTCAGCAACATACAAAATACAAGCGTTAAAGCAATGAGTTTTTTCACTTTATTTCCTCCGTCAAGCATAATAATCCGGGTTTGTCAGAAAGAATATTTTTCAAGCAGTTCGCGGCGTTTGCTCCAGAGCCGTTCCGACAAATCAACATAATATGTGTGCGGCTTTTCGAAACGCTTAACCTCATCCCAAAGGGTGTCTATCTGTTCGGCACAGTATTTCTTGATTTCCGAGGTTTCGGGGTTTTGATATACAAGTTCGCCGTGTTTGAAAATCTGTTTATGCAGCCGGCGTGCTGTGAAGTTTTCGATTGTTTTGCGCTTCCAGGTGTGTTCGGGGTCGAAGATTTCATAGGGCTTTGTGTCGTCAATCACTTCGTCCGCCATTGTTATGACATCGGCAATGGCTTTGCCGGTTTCATTGTCATAAAGGCGCCAGCAGGTCTTGAAACAGGGAACGGTGATTTTTTCGACATTTTCGCTGACTTTGATTCTCGGAATTATTTTGCCGTTTTCGTCTTCAACGGCGGATATTTTATAAACCCCGCCGAAAACCGCTTCGCTTTTGGCGGTTATCAGCCGTTCACCGACTCCGAACGAATCAACCTCGGCCCCCTGAATCAGCATATCGCGAATGAGATATTCGTCGAGCGAGTTTGAAACGCAGATTTTAGCGTCGGGGTATCCGGCGGCGTCGAGCAATTTTCTGACTTTTTTGGTGAGATAGGTTATATCTCCGCTGTCAATTCTTATTCCGAGAGGGCGAATTCCGCGCGGTTTAAGCACTTCGTCAAAAACTCTGACGGCGTTCGGAATGCCCGATTTCAGAACATTGTATGTGTCAACGAGCAAAAGGCAATTTTCGGGATAAATCTCCGCATAAGCCTTAAAGGCTTCGTATTCGCTGTCAAATATCTGCACCCAGGAGTGAGCCATTGTGCCCGAAACCGGAATTCCGAAATCCATTCCCGCTTTAATGCAGGAAGTGCTCGAACAGCCCGCTATGTATGACGCTCTGGCGCCGTAAACGCTCGCATCATATCCGTGGGCGCGGCGTGCACCGAATTCCATTACCGCACGGCCGTCGGCAGCGCGCACAATTCTGTTCGATTTTGTCGCAATCAGCGACTGGTGGTTTATGCAAAGCAAAAGCATGGTTTCAAGCAGCATTGCCTGCGTTACGGGTCCGCGAACGGTGACGACAGGCTCTTTCGGGAAAATCGGCGTTCCTTCGGGAATTGCCCAAACATCGCAGACAAATTCAAAGTCGCTGAGCATCTCCAAAAACTCATCGCAAAAAAGATTGAGCGAGCGGAAGTATTCGACATCTTCTTTTGAAAATTTAAGATTTTTGAGATATTCAATCAGTTGGTCAAGCCCTGCCATTATGGCAAATCCGCCGTCGTCCGGAACTCTTCTGAAAAACATATCAAAGTATACGATTTCGTCGCGGCGCCCGCTTTTGAGCAGACCGTTTGACATTGTTGCTTCATAGAGATCCATAAGCATCGGAAGGTCGCGATTCATTTGTAAGTCCCCCTAAGTGTTTTTTGAAAATATCGTTATTTGTCGTTCCGTCGTCCGAACAACAAGATAAGCCGTAAAAATTGCGCGAGTGAGGTTAAAAGCGCGGCGACATAGGTCATTGCCGCGGCGGTGAGAACTTTTTTGGCACCCGAAAGTTCACGGGAATCAAGAATACCGTTTTCTTTTATTGCGTTGACTGCACGAATCGATGCGTTGAATTCAACCGGCAGCGTGATAAGCTGGAAAAGCACAACAAGCGAAAAAAGAGCGATTCCGGCGATGATGAGTTTGTCAAAATTGAAAATCAAACCTATAAACAGCGCTATCCAGGAAAAATTCGAGGCAAATTGGCAGGCGGGTATAACAGCCGCGCGGATTTTTATCGGCGTATATCCGACGGCGTATTGAATCGCGTGACCGGCTTCGTGGCACGCAACACCGACCGCAGAGACGGTGTTTGCACCGTAGACCTTTTCGGAAAGTCTTATAACATTTGATTTCGGGTCGTAATGGTCGGTCAGACTTCCCGCGACCCTCTCAATCCGCACATTTGTCACGCCTGCGGCATAAAGCACGCGGCGGGCGGCTTCGGCACCGCTGATACCGACGAAAACCGAGGAATATTTTGCAAAAGTGGTCTTGACTTTGATTCCGGCAACGGCGGAAATGAGAATTGCCGGGAGCACAAGAATCAAATAGTAAATATCAAATCCGTAATACGGCAAAATCGACACCTCTTAACATTTAAAATACACAATTAGTATTTTACCCTTAAACGGTGAACATTTCAACAAAAATTTGTAAATTATTCAATATGTGCAAAAACCGCCGAACAGATGTGATTATACCCCAAAAATGTATGTGTTAAAATGATGTGACCCAATAAGAAGAGAAGTTAACATCCAA
>CAVDRT010000176.1:0-5237 GCA_963611445.1 bacterium | reverse complement strand
CGATTATCAGATAAGGCACGGCAAAAATGAGCATTTTAAAATACCCTTTTACGGGCAAAAACGCAAACGCCAGCGTGAGCGCCGCCGCAACGATTATCCTGATAAGCATTCTTTTTTGCTTTTTATTCATAATTTCTGTCGCCCCTTTAAGTTCGGTCCGGTATGGCAGCACCGTCGAAATTTATCGGCTTTGCCGCTTTAATGACACTCTCAAAGATAAATTTCGCAATCGCGCTCGACGCGTTTGCAAGCGTGAACTGCGTTTTCCATCACGGCGTCAATATCGGCGCCGTCTTCAAATTCAACCGTCATTTTAAGCGCCATAAAATTAACCGAAGCGTCTCTCACTCCGTCAACCTTTTTAACGGCGTCTTCCATCTTGTTGGCACAGTTTGCGCAGTCAACCTCAATTTTGTATTTTTTTGTCATTTTGCTCACCTCATATAAACATTTGAACAACTGTTCATATGTTTATTATATGAAGCCTTTTTTGTTTTGTCAATACCCAATTTGATGATTTAAAAAAATTCTGTCTTCGGCAGGCGGTTTTTGCCGTATTATTGCCGGCTTTGCACAGGTTTTTGCGTGCCGCTGTTGGAAATCTCTTCGCCGACGGCGGAAAACATAAACCCATAGGCTCCCTTCTTTTGCGTCAGCAAATAGAGGGGAACTGTCAAAACGAAGTTTTGACTGAGGGGTGTTTACATTTGTCTAGCATCTAGCATCTAATTCCGCCCGGCATTTTTGAAATTCAAAAATAGAGTTTTCGGAGTTTTTCTATCCTCTCGGTTATCATCTCACGCAAAGAGAGAGGGGAGCGCACTTCAACGCTGTCGCCGTATTGAAGCACCCAGGAAATCAGACCCTCACTCACCAAAACACGGGTCGAAAAGGTAAATCCGTCTTCGTCCTCCCCCGTGATGAAAACATTTTCGCCGAAACGGTCGACCACCTGGTCGAGCAAACGCGGCGCACAGCGAAGGGTCACATCGCACAGTTCGCCGCCGAACATATTGAATGATTTTTTTGAATAATCGGCAATGTCAAAAACATTTTTATATTCGCTGACCTCACTGAAATGGCGGCGGTTTTCGTCAAGTATTCCGACGCCTTTCATTCGGTCGATTCGCAAATGTATCAAATTGTCGTATTTTGCGATATTTCCGACAAGGTAATAGTGGTCGTTTGCCCACAAAACGGCATAAGGGCTCACGGTGAGTTCCCGTTCCTCAAACCCTATTTTTCCGCCCGAAAAACGGCGTTTAAGGTATTTGAGCGATATTTTTTTGTTTTGTTTTATGGCGCGCGCCGCCTTGTCAATGCTGTAAAATATCTCTTCGTTGGACGCTTTGTTGCGGTCATAAATAAAGACCTGACGGCTGATTTCTTTTGCCTCTTCACGGCTTAAAAGTTTTTCAAGTTTTGAGACCAGTTGTTCGGTCTTTTTTCGGCTTATGAATCCTGCCGACTGCACGGCGCCCGTCAGCAGAAATATTTCCGCCGGCTCAAAATCTCTTGAAACCAGGCAATAACCTTTTTTCGGCGTGCCGACCGAAATTATATCATAACCGTAGTCTTTGAGCGTTTCAATTGAATCATAAATTGAGCGGCGTTCCGCCCCGATTCCCTGCTTTTCCAAAAATTCGATTATTTCGGCGGTTGTGACGGGGTGATTTTCGTCGCTTTCGTTTTTTATGTATTCAAGAACATATAAAAGCCTCAATTTTTGGTTTGCGGTGTTTGCCATAATTTTTCTCCGTTTTGTCTCAGTGTTGCCGCCGTCGGTGCGGCACGGTAATTACAGTTTTAAAAATTCTTCTCTTGACATCAGGGAATTGAGCGCCGTGAGCATTGACGGCGTGGTCATATTGTGCGGCAGCCCCAAATCTTTGAGCAGTTTTTCCCGTTTTTCGGCGCTGTTTTCGCCGCCGTAAAGCCCTTTTTGAAACAAATCGGCTTTGGTTATTTTTTCACGCGGCGGGCAGTCATCGCAAAAAACGCCTGCCCTCAAAAAGCAGTTTTTGAGAATTTCGGACGGGATGCCCTCAACGCCCAGCACGCCCTCTTTTGATGGAGCGGTTTTCCTTTTTTCTTTGCCGAGAATTTCGGGCGCATAGACATTTATTATTTGATTTTCGGGCACAAATGAGCGAATGTGATTTCTTATCATCATTCCCGCCGAATCGCTGTCGGTTAAAATGATAATTCCGTGGCGCTCGGCGAGCCTTGAGATGAGCGCCTTTTTTTCGGGATTTTTGAATATTCCGAAACCGTCCGTGACGATGATGGGTGCGTCGACGAATTGCGAAAGGCGTATTTTATCATACTTTCCCTCAACGATTATTGCTTTTTCGGTGGTGAGCATTTTTCATCTTCTTTCTGCTGTGAGCACAAGTTCGGTTATCAGTGTTTGAAGTTCCTCTTTGGGGTCGGTTGCGCCGGTTTTTATGCGTCGGTCGCTGTCGAGAATAAGACCTAATGACCTTAAAAGAGCCCCTTTCGGGAGCCGCGCGGCGTCGCGCGCCGCATTGGTGAGCCTGAAGGCAAGTGCCGGCGGATAACCGAAATCTTTTGCCGCCGCTTTCACGGGCGCGCCTTTTATTTCGGCGGCGGCTGCCCTCGCCATATCGATATAAGTTGACGCCAGCGTTGAAGTTATATAAACCGGCTCGGTCCGCATAAAGAGCAGTTCGTCGAGCAGTTTTTGGGCGCCGTCGGTGTTTTTTGAAAGCACAAATTTTGAAAGATTGTATATCGTGGCGTCGACCGAGTGCGAGCAGACTTTATCAATCATATCTTCGGTTGCGACGCCGTTTTTTGAAAAAGCCGAGAGTTTTTCGAGTTCGTTTATCAGTGTGAAAATGTCGCTTCCGCTGACCTCAATCAAGTGCCGCGCGGCAGTGGGCGTCATTTTAAGCCCTCTTTTTGCCGCACCGCCCGTCACCATTCTCACAAGTTGGGATTCGTTTCTTCTGGCGGCATAAACCGCCGCGCCGCCTGCCTTTTCAACCGCCGTCATTAGTTTTTTCGCGCGTGCCGACGGCTTTTTGGGGTTTACATAAACCGTTTCGCAGTAAAGCACCAAAACCGTTGTTTCGGGCACATCGGAAACAACGCCCAAAAAATTCCCGAATTCGTTTTCCGAGACTTTATCGTGGTTATAGTCGCACACCGTGACGCATCTTTTTTCGGCAAACATCGGCAATTGGTCGACCGCGTCGAATATTTTTTGCGCCGTGGGCTCAAGTTTTATTTCACAAATGTTGAAATCGGGGTTTTCCGTGACCGCGAGTTTTTCGATTTGGTTTACATAATGTTTGATTATATAATATTCCTCACCGAAAAGGAAAACGATTTTCGGAATTCGGTCGGTCTTTAAAAGTTCGGCAAGCCTTTCATCTGTTATCACGGTGCTGTCTCCTGTCAATTTTTTATATCTTACATTTAATTATACGACCTGAGAGCCGTTTTGCAAAGCATTTTTTGCGGCGGCAATAAATGTCTTGAAATCGGCGGCGGTATGCTATATAATAATGTTGCGTTTGCATTTTCAATGAAATTTAAATGAGGAATGATAACAATGGCTGACCAAAAAACGGTTAAAGAAATAACGGCGATGGATGAAGATTTCGCCCAATGGTACACCGATGTTGTGCTGAAAGCGGAACTTATCGACTATTCGAGCGTTAAAGGTTGTATGATAATCAGGCCTTACGGCTATGCAATCTGGGAGAATATTCAGCACATTCTTGACGGAATGTTCAAGGCGACAGGGCACGAAAATGTCTGTATGCCGATGTTTATACCCGAAAGTTTGCTCCAAAAAGAAAAGGACCATGTTGAGGGTTTTGCTCCCGAAGTTGCCTGGGTGACAATGGGCGGAAACGAGCAGCTTGAAGAAAGGCTTTGCGTGCGCCCAACCTCTGAAACGCTTTTCTGCGACCATTATAAAAACATAATCCATTCATACCGCGATTTGCCGAAACTCTATAATCAATGGGTCTCGGTCGTCCGTTGGGAAAAAACCACAAGGCCTTTCCTGCGCTCACGCGAATTTTTGTGGCAAGAGGGTCACACCATTCACGCAACTGCGGAAGAAGCCAAAGAAGAAACCGTCAGAATGCTTGATGTCTATGCGGAGTTTTATGAAAAATATCTTGCAATTCCGGTCGTCAAAGGCGTCAAAACCGCAAAAGAGCGTTTTGCGGGTGCCGAAGAAACATACACAATCGAGGCACTTATGCACGACGGAAAAGCGTTGCAGAGCGGAACATCGCACTATTTCGGCGACGGTTTTGCAAAGGCTTTCGGTATTCAGTATCTCAACCGTGAAAATAAATTGGTTTATCCGTTCCAGACCTCTTGGGGTATGACAACGCGCACTATCGGCGCAATTATTATGACCCACGGCGACCAAAACGGGCTTGTTTTGCCGCCTGCGGTTGCCCCCGTTCAGGTTGTTGTCGTGCCGATCGCGCAGCACAAAGAGGGCGTTTTGGACAAGGCTTATTCCGTTGCGGAAGAACTTAAAAAATACGCGCGCGTCAAAATTGACGACAGCGACCGCTCCCCCGGCTGGAAGTTTGCCGAATATGAAATGCGCGGCGTTCCGCTGAGACTTGAGCTCGGCCCCAAAGATATTGAGAAAAATCAATGCGTGCTCGTTCGCCGCGACAGCGGAGAAAAGATTTTTGTTTCGCTTGACGAACTCCCGGAAAAAATTCCGGCTCTGCTCGAAGATATCACCACATCGCTTTATAACAAAGCGCTCGCGCGCCGTGAGAATATGACCTACACCGCAGAAACGCTTGACGAAATGATAAAGACCGCCGAAGAAAAACCCGGATTTATCAAAGCGTACTGGTGCGGCGACCGCGAATGTGAAGACAAACTCAAAGAGGTTGCCGGCGTGAGCTCACGCTGTCTGCCTTTGAATGAAAAACACGGCGAGGGCAAATGCGTTTGCTGCGGAAAACCCACAGACAAACTGCTTTATTGGGGCAAGGCTTATTGATTTTTTAAACCCTTCGGTTTGCCGACAAACCGTATTTTGAAGAAACTGCCGTATAGTTTAACCTTCAATTTTTAATTTTACACTCAAAAAAGCCCACAGCGGAGCAAAATCCGCCGTGGGTTTGAATTTTTATAAGATTTTTGTTTTTGGGAACGGTCAGGCTCTCGTCCGCCTGATGATAAGGCGCAACCCAAAGTATACCGATTCCGAAGCACATACCTCC
>CAVDRT010000175.1:0-4005 GCA_963611445.1 bacterium | reverse complement strand
GTTCTTCAATATAAGTTCTGCCGGCAGGCGCCAAATGACAGAGATTGGGAGTTTTTTCGCTTATTGCATTGGCAATGTCAAGATCAATTTCAATGCCGCACTCGTGCGCGATTGCGGGCAAATGCAGCATACTGTTTGTTGAACAGCCGAGCGCCATATCCACCGTGAGGGCATTTTGGAACGCTTCTTTTGTCATAATATCGCGGGGGCGAATATCGCGTTTAAGCATATCCATAACCGCCATTCCGGCGTGTTTTGCAAGTTCAATTCGGCGCGAATAAACGGCGGGTACGGTGCCGTTTCCGCCAAGACCCATTCCGAGCGCTTCGGTCAGGCAATTGAGCGAATTTGCGGTGTACATTCCCGAACACGAGCCGCAGGTCGGGCAGGTTTTGAGTTCATATTCGTGCAGTTTTTCCTCGGTCATTTTTCCGGCGTTAAATTCGCCGACCGCCTCGGATATTGTTGAAAAACTTGCCTTTTTGCCGTCAATGTGACCTGCAAGCATAGGTCCGCCGCTGACAAACACGGTGGGAACATTGACCCTTGCCGCCGCCATCAAAAGCCCCGGCACATTTTTATCGCAGTTCGGCACCATCACAAGCGCGTCAAACCCGTGGGCCAACGCCATCGCCTCGGTTGAATCGGCAATAAGGTCGCGGGTGACCAGAGAATATTTCATTCCCCTGTGACCCATTGCGATACCGTCGCAGACGGCAATTGCAGGGAACACAACAGGATTTCCGCCTGCCATTGCAACGCCCAATTTGACCGCATTGACGATTTTGTCGATATTCATATGACCCGGAACAATTTCATTATAGGAACTGACAATTCCGACCAACGGGCGGTTTATCTCTTCATCGGTCATACCGAGGGCGTGATAAAGCGCGCGGTGCGGTGCGTTGCCGTTGCCTTTTTTTAATTTATCGCTGTTCATATCGGCTCTCCTTTTCAAAAATAAGCCAAGGGAGCGGAAACCTCCGCCCCCGATTGACAAAATCAGTTGTTTATAAGTTTATCTTCGCCGTTCCAGCTGTAAAGTTTTCTGATTTCTTCTCCGACAACCTCTGACGGGTGTTCGGCGGCTTTTCTTCTCATTGCGCTGAAATGAACCTGAGCGCCCGCGTCGGACATATCCAAAAGGAAATCTTTCGCAAAAGTTCCGTCCTGTATATCGGAAAGTATCTTCTTCATTGCTTTTTTGGTTTCGTCGGTTATAATCTTGGGACCCGTGATATAATCGCCGTATTCGGCTGTGTTCGAGATTGAATAACGCATACCGGCAAAACCGCTCTGATAGATAAGGTCAACGATAAGTTTCATTTCGTGAATACACTCAAAATAAGCGTTTCTCGGGTCGTAACCCGCTTCGACCAGAGTTTCATAACCTGCCTGCATAAGAGCGCAAACTCCGCCGCAGAGAACAGCCTGTTCACCGAAAAGGTCGGTTTCTGTTTCGGTTCTGAAAGTGGTTTCCAAAACGCCGGCACGCGCACCACCGATGCCGAGAGCGTAAGCGAGACCTATATCCCAAGCGTCGCCTGTTGCGTCCTGCTCAACCGCGATAAGGCACGGAACGCCCTTGCCCGCCTGATATTCACTTCTGACAGTGTGGCCGGGGCCTTTCGGCGCAATCATAATGACATTGACATTTTTCGGC
Organism: bacterium; assembly: GCA_963611445.1. Taxonomy (GTDB): domain Bacteria; phylum Bacillota; class Clostridia; order Oscillospirales; family Acutalibacteraceae; genus CAVALG01. The sequence continues at coordinate 2,342 of CAVDRT010000175.1, read as the reverse complement.
GGTTTGATACAGCCGAAATGAATGTTGAAACCGTGGGCAAACGCCAAAGTTTTGCCTTCGGTGAGGTGCGGCGCAATGCTTTCTTTATAAAGTTTCGCCTGTTTTTCATCATTGATAAGAATCATAATGATGTCGGCTTTTTCGGCGGCTTTTGCCGAGGTCATAACTTCAAAGCCCTGAGCCTCTGCCTTTGCCCAGCTTTTGCTTCCTTCATAAAGACCGATAATTACCTTCACGCCGCTGTCGCGCAGATTGAGCGCATGTGCGTGGCCCTGAGAGCCGTAACCGATTATTGCAACGGTTTTTCCGCTGAGTTTCTGCAAATCGCAATCCTGCTGATAAAAAATTCTTGCCATAATAATTACTTCCTTTTCGTGAATATTTTCGGCTTTCTTTTCGAGCCTGCGAGGGTTTCGCCTGCCCCGGAAAGCGGAATTATAAATTTGTGACCTTTCTTATTAAAGCGTCGCCCTTTTCAAGCGAGACGATGCCTGTGCGGCATATTTCTATAATTTCATAGTCGCGCATAAGTTGCAAAAAGTCGTCCAAACGGCGGGTTTCGCCCGTTAACTGCAAAATGACATTCTCTCTCGAATAGTCTATTGTTTTCACATCAAAAACCTCTGCTGCTGCACGGATTTCTTCAAAAAGTCCCTGCTCGTTTTTGAGTTTTATAAGCATAAGTTCGCGGCTGACCGAACTGTCACTTGAAAATTCTCTGATTCCGCAAACATCCGGCAATTTATAAAGTTGATTTATAAGCTGCTGTTTTGTGTTTTCCTCACCGTCGAAAAGGACGGTTATTCTCGAACATTCTGGAGATTCGGTCTCGCTGACTGTCAGACTGTTTATGTTGAACTGACGGCGGCGAAACATTCCCGTCACGCGGTTGAGCACGCCTGAGCGGTTTTTCACAAGCACTGCCACTGTAAAACGCTGCATATCAGTCACCCACCTTTGTTATAATATCGTCCATGGAGCCGCCGGGCGGCAACATCGGAAGAACAAATTCATCTTTATCTATTCTGCAATCAATGAGGAACGGACCTGCCGATTTAAAAGCTTTGTCCAACGCGGTTTCAAGTTCCGCCGGTGTGTCGGCTCTCATCCCGTCTGCACCGAAAGCGCGGGCAAGGGCTACAAAATCGGTTTTTCGGTCAAGCACGGTGTTCGAATAATGTTTATCAAAGAAAAGCGTTTGCCACTGCCTGACCATTCCGAGCACGCCGTTGTTCATCAGCAAAATAACGAGCGGAACATTATAAGAAACGGCGGTTGCCATTTCGTTAAGGCACATTCCGAAACTGCCGTCGCCCGTTATGAGCACGGCTCGCTCGGCAACCGCTGTCGCGGCACCGATTGCGGCACCCATACCGAAGCCCATTGTGCCGAGACCGCCGCTTGAAATAAATCGGCGTTCCTTTGAAAAGCGGAGGTATTGTGCCGCCCACATCTGATGTTGACCGACATCGGTCGCGACCGGTGTGTTTTCACCCAAACGGCGGTTGAGCGCCGAAATGACATTCTTCGGCGTCATACCGCTTCTCACATCGGCGGACGCATTTTCTTCATTTTTAAAACGCTCGATTTCTTTTGCCCATTCGGGATGTTTTGTTTCCGAAATAAGCGGAAGAAGTTTTTTGAGCGTGAGTTTTATATCGCCGCGGAGTCCGTGAATTGCCTTGACATTTTTGGAAAGTTCCGCGCCGTCGATATCTATGTGTATTATATCGGCGCCGGGCGCAAATTTCGCCTTGTTTCCCGTGACCCTGTCGTTAAATCTCACGCCGAGGGCGATAATGCAGTCGGCGTTATGCATAGCCTCGGACGAAGCGAAATGCCCGTGCATTCCCTGCATTCCGAGAAAACGGGGGTCATCGGTCGGGACGCCCGAAATGCCCATAAGCGAACAGCCTATCGGGGCGTCGATTTTGCGGGCAAGTTCCAAAAGTTCGCTTTCGGCACCGCTGTTGATAAGTCCGCCTCCGAAATAAACAAACGGTTTTTCCGCACGGTTTATGCGCTCTGCTGCCTCTTTTATCCGTATCTCCTTGGCTGCCGCGCGTGGAGCGGGAACCGCCGGCGACGAGGGGGTATATTCGCATTTTGCAACCTGAACATCTTTCGGTATATCGATAAGCACCGGTCCCGGACGGCCCGAAACCGCAAGGCTGAACGCTTCGCGCACCGTGTCGGCAAGTTCTTCGACCGAGCCCACAAAATAGTTATGTTTTGTGATGGGGAGCGTGACGCCTGTGATATCGACCTCCTGAAAACTGTCGGTTCCGATTTGCGTGCCTGCGACATTTCCGGTGATTGCAATCATCGGCACCGAATCAAGA
>CAVDRT010000174.1:0-4086 GCA_963611445.1 bacterium | reverse complement strand
CAAAACGGGAAAATACTCCGTTTTAGGAACCGTTGTACCCTGATTGCTTTGTCTATACCTTTTAAATTTAGAAGTCAGAAATTAGATGTTAGATATTAGACTTTAGATGTTAGATACTACCCCTCAGTCGCGGCTTGAGCCGCGACAGCTCCCCTGACAAGGGGAGCTGCTGGAGATTTCTTCGCCGACGGTGATAAGCACAAACCAAAGACCTCCATCTGATGAGGGAGGTGGCACGGCGGCAGCCGTGACGGAGGGAGAGAAAAATGCTTTGATTAAACCATTTAAATTTAGAAGCAGGAAATTAGATGTTGGTGTTATGGTTTACACCAAAAAGAAGGGAGCCAAGTGGGTGCGCCGACAGCAACGCAAAAAAGCCTTTTGTCGCCCTCGGTTTTTGTAACCGACAAAGTGACAAAAGGCTCTTTCTATATCCAAAAATCTTTTAACCGAAAAATTTTGTTCCGAAATCAAACTATTGTGACCGTCGGATTATTTCGGAAAAACGGGAAGTTTTTCAAGAAACACAATATCTTTGCGGTCGGCGGCTTCGCCCTCTGCCAAAACAGCAGCGGCAGCGACCTCTTCACCCTCGGCTTCTTTCACAAGTTCCCTGAGTGCCGCAATCGATTCACCGGTTGAAATAACATCGTCAACCAAAAGTACTTTTTTGCCCCATAAGTTCGACCTCTTCACGGCCGAGATAAAGTTCCTGCGGGCGCTGCGTGGTGAGTGAAACAACGCTGACCTTAATCGGGTCGGTCATATAAACCTTTGTGCCTTTGCGGGCAACGATATACGGTTTTCCGGTTTGGCGGGAAATTTCATAAGCAAGCGGAATACTTTTCGCTTCGGGCGTCACGACAACATCAAAATCGGGACATTTCTCAACAAGTTCCCGCGCGGCGGCAATTGTCACTTCAACATTTCCGAAAAGTATAAATGCCGCAATATCAAGATGTTCGTTGACCTCACAAAGCGGGAGGTCGCACTCCACGCCGGCAATGTTCATTCTGTGTGTTCTTTTCATATAAAAATCTCCATTCTTTTTCAATCAATATTGAAATATGCCGCAAATTTCGGAAAATGCGGAGAAATATCCAAAAATTTATCCTGAAGTTTGCCGAAAAATGCAATAATCAACCCGTTAAACGCGGTCATTATCAGCGTGCCGACCCCGATTCCCACAAATTTGTGAAAAAGCGTCAGCGTCATAATCACCGAAACCAAAAGGCAGGAAGCGTCGAAACAGGTTTTGAATTTTTCACGGTGAAACGAAAATTTTCCGCTCACGCCTTTGACAAAAAAGTCATACACTTGAGGATAAAAATAAGTCCTGAAAAACAGCGCCACCGAGAATGATGTCATCAACATTCCGATAACGAAATAGATAACCCGCAAATAAACCGGCAGAGTGCCGACAGGCGTTATATCGGGATTAAAATGCGGAATTATTTTTCGCCACAAATCGAGCACTGCGCCGTATATTACACCCGTGAGGAACGAACTGAAATACACGGGTTTCACCTTTTTCATAAGAACGCAGAAAATCACAAACAAAACCGCCTGTATAATATACTCGCCCTGCCCGAATGTTATGCCGAGTTTCAGGCTCAATATGTACGCCGGTGCGACAATCATCGACACGCCGAAACCGGTTGTCGTTATCATCGCGACCGAGAGCGACAGCAAAGCAATTGCCGCAATATAAGTGAATTCAGAAGAAATTTTAAGTTTTTTCACCCAATTCTCCTCTTTCGGTCTAAAGTTCAATCAGCCCGGAGGCCACTGTAAATAGCGGCGTGCGAGCAGGTGGAAATGCAAATGTCCAACGGTTTGTCCGCCGTCTTCTCCGCAGTTGTTGACAACGCGGTAACCATTTTCAAGGTCGTTTTCTTTGGCGATTTTGGCAACCGCCTCAAAAATTTTTGCAACATAGACGCTGTTGTCCGAAGTGATTTCATCAGCGCTTTTGATGTGAACTTTCGGAACGATGACCGCGTGAAAAGGCGCCTGCGGGTCTATGTCCGCAAAAGCATAAACATATTCATCATCATAAATTTTGGTGCTTGGGATTTCACCCTTGATTATTTTGCAAAAAAGGCAATCGTCCATTTTTTGCGCACTCCTTTCGGATTATTTAAGCATTTCGCCGATTATATCTTTCGCGGCGTTCAAAGCGCCGTCGATTTTTGAAACATCTTTTGCGCCAGCCATTGCGAAATCGGGTTTTCCGCCGCCTTTTCCTCCGGCGAGGGCGGCAATTTTGCCAACCGCTTTTCCGGCGACAACACCTTTTTCAACGGCAATTTTTCCGGCAGCCACGGCAAAGGTCGCTTTGTCACCGTTAACCGACGCGAGCACCACAGCAGCGGACGGGTTTTTATCTCTTATCTTATCACAAATGCTGCGAAGCGAGCCGCCGTCAGCCCCGACTAATTTGCCGGTTATGAATGTGACGCCGCCGAGGTCTTCGGCGTTTTTAATCATATCGTCAACCTGTGACGCCGCAATTTTTGAATTGAGCGCCTCAATGGTTTTGGATTTTTCTTTGAGTTCGGCTGAAAGTTGTTCGATTTTCGGCACAATGTCGGAAATGCTGTTGAGTTTCAAATGGGCAGCTGCGGAATTGAGTTTTTCGATATATCCGCCGAGAAGTGCAAGCACACCCTCGCCGGTGACAGCCTCAATTCTCCTGACGCCCGACGCCACCGAGGTTTCGGAAAGGATTTTGAAAAGTCCGATTTTTGAAGTGTTGTCAATATGTGTACCGCCGCAGAATTCAACCGAATATCCGGGGATATTGACAACCCTGACAACACTGCCGTATTTTTCGCCGAAGAGCGCCATTGCGCCGAGTTTTCTTGCTTCTTCAATCGGCATTTCGGGATTTTCAACATTAACGGCGGCAAATATCGCACCGTTGACCCAATCTTCAACCTTTTTGAGTTCGTCGTCGGACAAAGCGGAAAAATGTGTGAAATCGAAGTGGAACAATCGGTCGTTCACCAACTGGCCTGCCTGCTCAACATGGGTTCCGAGCACATCGCGCAGTGCCGCCTGCAAAAGGTGGGCGGCTGTATGGTTGCGCCTGATTGCCATTCTGCGGTGATTGTCGATTTCAGCGGAAACCGCGTCACCGACCGAGAAAGAGCCTGTTTTTATCACACCGCGGTGCATAAATATACCGCCCGGGGTTTTAACGGTGTTTTCAACGCTGAAAACCGCGCCCTCGCCGATTATTGTGCCTGTATCGCCGACCTGACCGCCGCCCTCGCCATAGAACGGGGTTTTGTCAAGAACTACGATGCATTTTGCACCCTGGCCCGCAAACTGAACTTTTTCGCCGTCTGCCGCAATTGCAAGAATGTGCGCCTCGGATTTTGTTTCGGTATATCCCGTGAATTCGGTTTTTTCAATTCCCTCAAACGAAATTCCGTCGCTTTTCCACGATTCGGCGTCGGCGGCTTTTCTGCCGGCGCGCGCTTTTTGCCTTTGCTCATTCATCAATTGCTCAAAGGTCTTTTCGTCGGCGGTCATACCTTTTTCTTCAAGTATGTCTTTTGTGAGGTCAAACGGGAAGCCGTAGGTATCATAAAGTTTGAATGCGTCCTCACCCGAAAGCACACCGCCGTTTTTGGTTTTCTCGTTGATTATCGCAAGCCCTTGGTCAATTGTTTTTGCAAAAGCCGATTCCTCATTGCTGATGACCTTTTGAATGAGGTCGTATTTATCGGCGAGTTCGGGATACGCGCCTTTGTTTTCGGCAATCACAACATCGACGACTTCATTGAGAAACGGGCGCATAATTCCGAGAAGTCTTCCGTGCCTTGCCGCGCGGCGGATAAGGCGGCGGAGAACATATCCTCTGCCCTCGTTTGACGGGAAAATACCGTCGGAAATCATAAATGTTGAAGCGCGGGCATGGTCGGTTATTGCACGGATTGAAACATCATTGTCGTGATTTTTTCCGTATTCTTTGCCCGAAATTTCGCAAACTTTATCAAGAATTTTGCGGATTGTGTCGACTTCAAACATATTATCGACACCCTGCATTACGCAAGCGAGACGCTCAAGCCCCATACC
>CAVDRT010000173.1:0-3711 GCA_963611445.1 bacterium | reverse complement strand
GTGTAACGGTCGACGGAGAATATATTCACGCATTTGCGGGCGCGCCTCTCTCTTCGGTTTGTTCGACGGCGCTCAACGCCTCGCTCACCGGGCTTGAATTTGCCTGGGGAATACCTGCAAGCGTCGGCGGAGCGGCATTTATGAATGCCGGAGCGTACGACTCTCAAATGAAAAATGTTGTTAAGAGTGTGAAGTGTATAACACCCGACCTTGAAATTGTTGAACTTCAAAGCGCTGAACTCGGATATTCATACCGCCACAGCGTTTTTGAGGAAAACGGTTATATAGTCGCCGAAGTTTGCTTTGCGCTTGTGTCTGGAGAAACTTCAAAAATCAAGGCACGAATGGACGAACTTATGCAAAAAAGAATCCAAAAACAACCGCTTGATTTGCCGAGCGCGGGCAGCACTTTCAAAAGACCTGAGGGTGCATATGCCGCGGCATTGATTGATGAATGCGGTCTGAAAGGACTTTCGGTCGGCGGAGCGCGGGTCAGCGAAAAGCACGCAGGATTTATTGTAAACCGAGAAAATGCAACCGCGAAAGATATAGCCGAACTCATAAAACGAATACAACAAATTGTCTTTGATAAAAAACGCATTAAACTTGAAACCGAAGTGATAAAAATCGGGGATTGGGAGTGACGGAAATGGAATTTGTGATAATAACCGGTATGTCAGGTGCCGGAAAATCGACTGCCGCAAATTTACTCGAAGATATCGGCTTTTATTGCATTGATAATATTCCGCCGGCTCTTATTTGCGATTTTGCAAAACTTCTGAAAAGGTCAAACAGCGACCTTTCGAAAATAGCAATTGTAACCGACACGAGGGGCTCTAAAAGTATGGCTGAAATAGACCGTATGATATCAGAACTCAAAGACTTCGGGATTCCTTTTAAAATTCTTTTTCTCGATGCAAGCGATGAGTGTTTAATTCATCGCTACAAAGAAACAAGGCGCTCGCACCCTCTCGGCGATGAAATACCGATTCCCGAAGCCATCAAAAAGGAACGGGAAATAATGCAAGGCGCGCGTAGCAATGCGGATTTTATTGTTGATACATCGTTTATAAACTCTTCGGCGCTCAAAAAAAGGATAACCGGTATATTTTCAAAAGACATAAATTCATCAATGCCTATTCAGTGTATGTCATTCGGCTTCAAATACGGCTCTCCTATGGAAGCCGATATTGTGCTTGATGCAAGATGTTTGCCTAATCCTTTTTATGTGGCGGAGCTCAAAAATCATACAGGACTTGAACAGCCTGTTGTCGATTATGTTATGAATTCCGAAAATTCCAAAGGCTTTGTCAGAAAAATGTTGGATTTTATTGATTATTCCGTTCCGCTTTACAGAGACGAAGGGAAGAGCAATCTTGTTATAGCGGTCGGCTGCACAGGCGGTAAACACCGCTCTGTTGCGCTTACGCAAATGATATATAAAAACCTGTTTGATGCAGGTTATCAGGTGAGCGTTTACCACAGAGATATATATAAATAATTGCCGAGGTTTTAGGAATGTCATATTCTTCCGATTTAAAAACTGAACTTTCAAAAATAAGGCCGTCCGGTTGCTGCAGTTATGCCGAAATTTTCGGGATACTGGTGTTCGGGCGGTCTTTTTCGAGCGACGAAATTTCTTTCACAACAGAAAACAAAGAAGTTGCCGATTTAATCGCAAATTTGATTTCCGCCTGCTTTGAGGCGTCGGTCAAAACTGTTACAAGCGGTAGCGCGAAGGTCAGATATAAACTGTCAGTCAAAAGCCAAAACGCGCGTCAGAGAATTGTTAATTATTACACGAATAAAAATTTGACATATATGACGGAAATAATAAAAAAAGAATGTTGCAGCAGTGCATTTTTAAGGGGCGCCTTTATTTCGTGCGGCGTTATGTATGACCCGAACTCGCGTTATTGTCTTGAGTTCTCCATCGGCAACGAAGAAACCGCAAGACTCTTTTTTGATATTTTAAAAGAACTCAAATTCAACCCCAAAATTTCCAAAAGAGGGAATAAAACGGTAGTTTATTTCAGGGACGGCTTATCAATTGAAGATTTCCTTACAAGGATAAAAGCACCGCAATATACGCTTGAATTTATGGAAGTCGAGGTTTATAAAGATATGCGTGTCAATATAAACCGCAAAAGCAATTGTGAAACCGCGAATATTTCGAAAACCGTCAACGCCGCGCTCGTTCAAATCAAATCAATTGAGTATTTAGAGAGTATCGGAGTTCTTGAAACATTGCCGAGGGAACTTGTTTCGGCGGCTAAATTAAGAGCAGAAAATCCCGATATGTCACTATCCGAACTTTTGAAAAATTCAGACCTTGATATTACCCGTTCGGGGCTTAATCACCGTCTGCAAAAAATTGTTGCGATTGCCGAAAAAATAAAGTCGGGAAAAGCACGAGGGCTTTGATACCATAAATAGCCTGATTACATAAGAAAGGAACTTTTTAAAATGAGTGATTTTGTGCACCTTCATGTTCACACGGAATACAGTTTGCTCGACGGGGCCTGCAGAATCGATAAGTTAGTCGAAAAAGCAAAATTGCTCGGACAAAAGGCTCTCGCCATAACCGACCACGGTGTAATGTACGGAGTTGTGGACTTTTATAAAAAGGCGATTGACGCGGGTATAAAACCGATAATCGGCTGTGAAGTTTATGTTGCGCCCACGAGCCGATTTAATAAGACGCGTGAAACCGATTATAATTATACCCATTTAGTGCTTTTGTGCAAAAACAATCAGGGCTATCAAAATTTAATTAAACTTGTTTCAAAAGGCTTCACCGAAGGGTTTTATACAAAACCGAGAATAGATTTGGATTTAATCAAAGAACATTCCGAGGGGCTCATTGCGCTTTCCGCTTGTTTGGCAGGGGAAGTTCCGAGACTTCTTGTGAACGGCGACTACGATTCCGCAAAATCCGCCGCTTCCAAAATGCAGGACATTTTCGGAAAAGGAAATTATTATCTTGAACTTCAGGACCACGGAATAAGCGAGCAGACTGTTGTCAATGCGGGACTCACACGAATTTCGCGCGAAACCGGTATCCCGCTTGTTGCCACAAACGATGTTCACTATATTGAAAAACAAGATGCAAGACTTCAAAAAATATTGCTTGCAATTCAAACAGGGAAAACAATTCTTGAAAATAACCCGATGTATTTTCCGACCGAAGAATTTTATTTGAAAAGTTCTGATGAAATGGCTGAACTTTTCCCAAATGATGCGATAAAAAACACGGTTGAAATCGCCGAGAGATGTAATGTCACTTTTGAATTCGGGAAAATAAAATTACCTGTTTATGATATAGGCGACCGTGACCATTTTGAATATTTCAAAAAGTTATGCTATGACGGGCTTTACAAAAAATACGGCGAATCTCCTTCTTCAAAAATCACCGAACGCCTGGAATATGAACTTTCGGTAATCAATAAAATGGGTTTTGTGGATTACTATCTTATCGTATGGGATTATGTAAACTTTGCAAAAAAATCAGGCATTCCCGTGGGGCCCGGGAGAGGGTCGGGCGCCGGCAGCCTTGCGGCTTATTGCATAGGTATAACCGAGATTGACCCGATAAAATTCAATTTGCTTTTTGAAAGATTTTTGAATCCCGAAAGGGTATCAATGCCGGATTTTGATGTTGATTTTTGCTATATCAGACGGCAGGAAGTGATTGATTATGTCATTAGAAAA
>CAVDRT010000172.1:0-3553 GCA_963611445.1 bacterium | reverse complement strand
GGTTAACAGACCAAACACAAATATGGCTCGTGTTCGCAGACATGCCCGTGTTCGCACAAAAATCAGCGGAACTGCCGAATGCCCGAGACTTAATGTATTCCGCTCCAATAGCAATATTTACGCCCAGCTTATAGACGATGTTAAGGGTGTCACACTCGTTTCCGCTTCATCTGTTGAAAAAGATTTCGGCAAAGCAAGCGGCAACTGCGAAGAAGCCCGCAAGGTTGGACAGTTGATTGCCGAGCGCGCGGCGGCAAAGGGCATTGAATGTTGCGTTTTTGACCGCGGTGGATACATTTATCACGGCCGAGTCAAAGAATTGGCCGAAGGAGCCCGTGAGGGCGGCCTCAAGTTCTAAAAGAAAGGGAGGAAAAACTTTTGGCTACAAATATTGACGCATCAGTATTAGATTTGAAGGAGCGCGTTGTTGCAATTAACCGTGTTTCAAAGACGGTTAAGGGCGGACGCATTATGAAATTCTCCACGCTCGTCGTTGTCGGCGACGGCAACGGAATAGTCGGCTTCGGCACCGGTAAATCGGGTGAAGTTCCGGACGCTATTCGCAAGGGCATTGAGGATGCAAAGAAAAATCTTATCAAAGTTTCCCTCAAGGGAACAACCATTCCCCACGAAGTAACCGGAAAATTCGGAGCAGGCAGCGTTCTTTTGAAACCCGCTGCACCCGGTACCGGCGTTATCGCCGGCGGTGCTGTCCGTGCAGTTGTTGAAACTGTCGGCATCTCCGATATCCGTACAAAGTCACTTCGTTCAAACAATCCGTACAATGTTGTTCGTGCAACTATCGCCGGCCTTCAGTCACTCCGTGACGCTGAGCAGGTTGCAGCAATGCGCGGCAAGAGCGTTAAGGAAATTTTGGGTTAAGGAGGAAGCGGCAAATGGCAACTACTAAAAAGGCTTCGGGCCTTAACATTAAGTTGGTAAAAAGCCTTATCGGATGCAAACAAAAACAGATTGCTACCGCTGAAGCCCTCGGACTTCACAAAATCGGCGATACTGTCAATCAGCCCGATAATGCTGCAACCCAAGGCAAAATCAATAAGATTATCCACCTTATCGAGGTAAGCAAAGCGTAAGCGAAGGAGGTGCGAACTATGAAAATTCATGAACTTTCTCCGGCATTCGGCTCAACCAGAGATGTTAAGAGAATCGGAAGAGGACATGGCTCGGGTAACGGTAAAACCGCAGGAAAAGGACATAAAGGCCAGAAGGCTCGTTCCGGAAGCGGTATGAGACCCGGTTTTGAAGGCGGTCAGATGCCGCTTCAAAGAAGAATACCTAAAAGAGGTTTCAACAACATATTTGCTTCAAAATATGCTGTAATCAACCTTTCATCACTCAATAAGTTTGACGATAATGCCGTTGTTGATGCAGCTGCTCTTATTGAAAAAGGCATCATCAAAAAAGAATACGACGGCGTTAAAGTTCTCGCCAACGGCAATCTCACCAAAGCCCTCACGGTTAAAGCGGTTGCTTTCTCCGAAGCCGCAAAAGCAAAAATTGAGGCTGCAGGCGGAAAGGCTGAGGTAAACTGATATGATTGAAACACTGAAAAATGCTTGGTCTGTAAAAGAAATTCGCAAGAAGATTTTTTTCACCTTGTTGGTTATTATTGTGTTTAGAATCGGTTCAGTTATTCCGGTGCCGTATATCGATTATGTTGCACTCAGCAACAGCGGTGCTGCAACAGCAAACGAGTTCTTCAGTTACCTGTCAATATTGACGGGCGGCGGACTTGACTACGGCGCTATATTCGCTATGTCGGTAACCCCGTACATCAACTCTTCAATTATTATTCAGCTTCTCTGTGTGGCAATTCCGCCGCTTGAGAGACTGTCTAAAGAAGGACCTGAGGGTCAGAAGAAATTGGCGCAAATCACCAGATACACAACTGTCTTGCTCGGACTTTTCCAGGGCACTGCATTCTTCTTCTACCTTAAAGGCAACAGCCTTCTCAGTGTAAGCGGAACCGGCTCGCTCGTTTTTGCGGCGTTTGTTATCGTTCTTTGCCTCACAGCAGGCTCTGCGCTTGTTATGTGGCTCGGCGAACAAATCGACGCAAAGGGTATCGGAAACGGTATTTCAATACTTCTGTTTGCGGGTATCATTTCGCGCGCTCCGCAGGCTGCTCAAACCCTTTATGCTTATTGGGCAAGCGGCAAACAGGTTGCGGTAATCGGGATTTTGATTGTTTTCCTCGTTGTTATCGCTTTCATCGTGTGGATGACAAACGCGGAACGCAGAATTCCCATTCAGTATGCAAAAAGAGTTGTCGGTCGTAAGATGTACGGCGGACAGAATTCTCACCTGCCGATTCAGGTTAATATGTCGGGTGTTATGCCCATCATCTTTGCAAGTTCAATTTTGATGGTCCCGACTATGATACTTTCATTTATGAAGAACTCGGAATCTGCTTGGTATAAGCTCTTTACCGTGTTCAGCACAAGAGGGCTTGGTTATGCGGCTCTGTATTTCCTGTTGATTATCGCATTCGCGTATTTCTACACCACAATACAGTTCAACCCCGTTGAAATGGCAAACAACCTCCGTCAGAACGGCGGTGCGATTCCCGGAATTCGTCCCGGAACCAACACCTCTGATTTCATTTCGAAGATTTTGTCAAGAATAACCTTGCTCGGTGCACTTTTCCTGGGAGTTATCGCAATTCTCCCGATTCTTATCGGTTCGGTCGGCGGAATCAACATTTCCCTCGGCGGTACTTCGATACTCATTCTGGTCGGTGTTGCCCTTGATACTGTCAAGAACCTTGAGTCTCAACTTATGGTCAGACATTACAAAGGCTTTTTGGATTGATGAAGGAGGTCCCGAAAATGAAACTTATTCTTCTCGGTGCACCCGGTGCGGGAAAAGGAACACAGGCTGAAATAATTTCAGAAAAACTTTCGATTCCCACAATATCAACCGGAAACATCATTCGCGAGGCGATTAAAAACAAAACCGAAATGGGGCTTGCGGCGAAGGCTGCAACCGAAGCCGGAAACCTGGTTTCCGATGAAATTGTTATCGGTATAATTAAAGACCGCCTGGCACAGGATGACTGCAAAAACGGATTTATCCTTGACGGTTTCCCGAGAACCATTCCTCAGGCTGAAGCGCTTGACAAAATGGGCGTTGAAATTGACAAGGTGATTTCCATTGAAGTAAAAGATGAGGACATTGTTAAGCGTATGTCGGGAAGACGCGTTTGCCCTTCCTGCGGCTCAAGTTATCATCTTATTTACAAAAAGCCTGCAAAGGACGGCGAATGTGCCTGCGGCACGGAGCTTATCCAGCGCAAGGACGACGCTCCCGAAACGGTGCTCGAAAGACTCAAGGTTTATCACGAACAGACCGAGCCGCTTAAAGAGTACTATAAAAAGAGCGGAAAGCTCAATATCGTTGAAGGACAGGAGGAACTGGCGGATACGACAGCCCTCACAATGAAAGCATTGGAGTCTTAAAATGATAGTGCTTAAAACTGCGAGAGAACTCGCAATAATGAAACAGGCTTGTGTAATTTCGGCACAGGCACTGG
>CAVDRT010000171.1:0-14572 GCA_963611445.1 bacterium | reverse complement strand
GGTTACACCCGATGTTGCAAAGGCTGTTACGGAAGCAAAAGCCGGTAAGATTGAATACCGTCTCGACAAAACAAACATCATTCACTGCCCGATAGGCAAGGCTTCTTTCGGTGCCGAAAAACTCAACGAGAACCTTGACACTCTTATGACTGCTATCGTTAAGGCTAAACCGGCGGCAGCAAAGGGTCAGTATATCAAATCCTGCGTTGTTGCAACAACAATGGGCCCCGGAATCAAACTTAACACCGCTAAATTCGGTGCATAATCAAATTGAGTTTACCGCATTCTAACAAATTCTTTTGAATTTGTTCTTGACATTCAGCGCAAAAAATGATAATATCATTTTGTTAACCAAAGACAGTGGGTGCCGCAAGGCTTAATGAATGCCTACCGAGGAATATGTTGAATTTTCCGTTTCCCGCTTCTTCGGGCCGCGATGATTGTTTAACCTGTTCCCACGCTTTGGGAGCAGGTTTTTTATATCGGAGGTGAAACACAGTGCCAAGTGAAAAAGTATTGGAGTTAAAGAAACAGCAGGTTGAAGCCCTGAAAGCAAAACTTGATTCGGCAGTTGCCGGTATCGTTGTTAACTATGAGGGTATCACAGTTGCCGACGACACAAAGCTTCGTAAAGAATTGCGTGAAGCAGGTGTTGAATATTCGGTTATTAAAAACACCATCATTCGCCTTGCAGTTGCCGGAACAGAACTTGAGCCGATGAGCGAAGTTCTTGAAGGTGCAACCGCAATCGCAACTTGTGCGGAAGACCATGTTGCCGCCGCGAGAATTCTCGGAAAATTCGCGGAAGACCACGAAAACTTCACAATCAAGTCAGGTTTCCTCGACGGCAAGATTATTGATCTTGATACCGTCTCCGCTCTTTCAAAACTCCCCACAAAGGAAGTTTTGCTTGCAACGGTTTGCAATGCTTTCAACGCCCCCATCGCTTCACTCGCCCGCGCTTTGCAGGCAGTTGTTGACAAGAACGGCGAAGCAGCAGAATAATTATTAAATCAAAATCAATTTATTTGGAGGTAAAATAAAATGGCATCAGAAAAAATCAATGCTCTTATTGAAGAAATAAAAGTTCTCACAGTTCTTGAACTTTCAGAACTCGTTAAAGCAATCGAAGAAGAATTCGGCGTATCCGCAGCAGCAGCTGTTGCAGTTGCAGCTCCGGTAGCAGGCGGCGCAGCAGCTGAAGAAAAGACCGAATTTGATGTAGTTCTTGCAGAAGTCGGCGCAGAAAAGATTAAAGTAATCAAAGCTGTTCGCGAAATCACAGGTCTCGGCCTTGCTGAAGCTAAAGCAATCGTTGACGGCGCTCCCAAGACCCTTAAAGAAGCTGTAAGCAAAGATGACGCTGAAGCTATGAAGGCTAAACTTGAAGAAGTCGGCGCTAAGGTTGAACTTAAGTAATTAAGTTTCACTTAAAACACTTCGATTAAAAACAACAGGCAATTTCGATGAATTTCGAAATTGCCTGTTTTTATGTGTTTTTCTCTTTGCAGCCCTGTAACCGGGATATTACATAAACGGTGCAAATAGATGTAAAAGTGATTGTTTGAATTTGAGCGCCAAGGGGCGTTTCTTCCATTTATCGTAGTGTATTTCTTCCGAATCCTCAATAATTCGCAGTATGTGTTTCTTTATATCCAAAACGGCTTGATTATTGCACATCCACGCGCCGCATTCAAAGTGAAAATAGAAACTTCTGTAATCCATATTTACCGTGCCGATGGTGGCAACGCTGTCGTCGGATACAAAAAGTTTTGAATGAATAAATCCCGGTGTGAACTCATAAATCCTGACGCCGGATTCCAAAAGCTGCTCATAATAATATTGCGTCACCGGGTGAACATACCATTTGTCGGGGTGCTTCGGTGCCACAATTCTGACATCAACGCCTGCTCTCGCCGCGCCGCACAGAACGGTTATCATCTCGTTGTCAAGAATAAGATACGGCGAAGTAATGTAAACATATTTTTGCGCCGAATTGAGAATCTGCATATAAAGCCCCTCGGCAGGGTTGTTGTTGCCGAGCGGGTCGTCGCAATAGGGCTGCACGAAACCCTCTTCGCGCGGATATATGTCGTTTATATATTTTTCAGGTCTCATTCGTTCTTTTTGCTGTTTCACGGAGTTCCACATTTCACAGAACATAATGCTGAAACTCTTAACCGCGGCGCCTTTAAATATCGCCGCACAGTCCATCCAATAACCGAATCGTTCAATGCGGTTGATGTATTCATCGCCTATGTTTATGCCGCCGGTTGCGGCGACTTTCCCGTCAATCACCACGATTTTGCGGTGGTTTCGGTTGTTAAGAAATATGTCGAAAGAAGGTTTGATTGGGTTGAAAACCGCAACTTTTATTCCCTCTGCTCTCAGATTTTTGGCAAAATGTTTGTATTGCCGTGAAATCGAGCCGAAATCGTCAAAAAGTATTTTAACCTCAACGCCGGCTTTAACTTTTTCTTTCAAAATTTCGTGTATGCCGTTCCACATTTCCCCCTCCGCCAAAATAAAGAATTCAATAAGAATGAATTTTTCGGCTTTTTTCAGTTCTTCAAGCAGTCTCGGGTAAAACACTTCGCCGGGGGAAAGGTATTCGACCGATGTGTCGGCGTAAACCGGAAAACCGCTTTCGTTTCTCAAAAAGGTCGATTGTCTTGAATGAAAAATATCGGCATATTCAAGTTTTCTCTGCGTCTGTTCGTCCGGTTTCAGCAATTTTGCCGCCGCCGCTTGTTCCGCTCTCATTCGTTTTTTGAATCGCGGCATAACAAAACTGCCGCCCCACAGGAAATAAACCGGCACGGCAAAAAGCGGGACCGCGAGAATAAAAATAAGCCATGTTATTTTATAACTGGGGTTTCCGCGGCGGTTTACAATGGTTATGACAAGTATAATGCTCAAAAATGTGCAAACATAACTTATCCACAGCGAACGGTTGTTGAGTTCACACATCACAAAAACAAGAAATGCAAACTGGAGCAGAAAAAAGAAAGCCGCAACTGCGATTTTCGTGGAAATATTTCCGCGCTTTTTTTGTTTCATCCTTTGTTTTCACCACCGAAACTTTTTTGAATTTAAAATTGAAAATGGAAAATCCAAAATTAAATTATACAACAGTCACTTCAAATTTGCGACCTTTACAATCCCTCAGTCAAAACTCTGTTTTGACAGCCGTGCTTACACAAGGGAGCCGTTGGAAATTTCTGCGCTGACGGCAGAAATGCAAAAACAAAAGGCTCCTTTCTTTTTGTCACTGTCGTAGGCGCACCCACCATGGCTCCCTTCTTTTGCGTTAGCAAACAGAGGTTATTCCCCTGTTAGGGGAAATGTCTGCGCAGCAGACAAAAGGGTACCCGTTTTCGGAGAAAAAGCTGTCACCGTAGGTGACTGAGGGGTATTTACATCTTAAAATCAAAAATTGAAAATCAAATCATACGGCAATCACTGTAGCCTGTGAACATTATACCACGAAAACCGAAGTGTGAACTTCGGTGCGCCGATAAGGCGCAGTTTGTCGGCAAAGGCGGCAAACATTTCGGCCGTTCAATGGAACAGGTTTCGGCGTGAGCCGTATCAAGTCTGTTTGCAGACTTGATGCACAGTGTGAAACACTGTGTCCTGTGAACATTATACCACAATTTCGCGCTTTCTCAACAAAATATTTCTTTTTCACAGCAATATTCCGAGGGCGAGCATTTCCCTTAACTTCGGGTATATGTCGTGCAAATCCGCCATTGGCAGGGGATTGTGCCCTTTCCCGATTTCAATTGTAAATCCGGGGCGCCGAAATTCGTCAACAAACCAGTCCTTGAAACCGCCTCCGACTGCCGTTCCTGTCGGTGTTTCGATGCTGTATCCGCTTGAAATCGCCATAATTTGCGCCATACGGTCGGCGCGCGGAATTTTCTTCTCGGCTTCGGGCGGAAATATCACTTCGCCTTGTGAGTGAAAAGCGAACAGATGCCGTATGTTAAAATCCTCGCAAAGTTTTACAAGCGCCTGTGTTTCAGGTTCGCTTTCGGGACGCTCACCGCCGTATTTTCCGGCACCGGGACCGAAAATTCCCGCAGCCCGTTCCGCCGTCCTGACTTTGTCCCAATCCGAATTGAAATTGTGGTTTATATCAACCCCTCGCGCATTCGCGTTCCAGTGGGTCGTGTCTCCGTTTGAAAGCCGCTTTATTTTATTTGCAAAAACGCCGCCCGAAGAATATCCGTTTTGCGCTATTTCATAACCGTCTGGGTTTGCCAGCGGAACGATTATCAACCCCTTGTCCCAAAGAAGACTTGACGCCTTGACATCAGAAATCGGTGTTCCGTCGCGAAGCGAGCGGCAGAGTTCCAAAGCGAATTTCAACAGCAAAAGCACCGTCAGCCTCTCGCTGCCGTGAATACCGCCGGCATAAAGAACATATTCGCGGCTGTCGCCGATCACAATAGCGCCTATATCCCGTCCGACAACCGATTTTCCGACAGCTATATATCTTGCGTTATCAAACTCTTTGCAAATTTCACGGGAAATATCTTTTATTTTATTGAAATTGTGCTCCGTATAGTCTATAATTATTCCCATAACAGCAATTCTCCTTTACGGTTATATTTATGTTTAAAAATCACCGTAAATGTGAAAAATGAAAGGATTTGTATATTATGTTGTGCGAAGAAATTGTTTATCCGGGTAACGGAGTTAAATTAAAGGCTTTTTATCACCCCGTTTCACCCGAACTTCCGACAAGGGTTAAACTCCCGGGAGTTGTGATTTGCCCCGGCGGCGGATATGAATATTGCAGTGACAGAGAAGCCGACATTGTTGCCGCACAGTTTCTTGCTGCAGGATTTCAGGCTTTTGTCTTTTCATACTCGGTTAATGAAGATGCCGAATATCCGAGACCGCTTCTCGAACTTTCAAGGGCAATGAAAGATATAAGAGCAAATGCGGACAAATGGAATCTCGACCCCGATAAAATAACGGTCGGCGGCTTCTCTGCCGGCGGACACCTTGCGGCTTCTCTCGGGACTTTATGGAACGACCCCGAAATCATGGAGCAAAGCGGCTGCGAAAACGGCGAAAACAAACCGAATCTTCTGTTCCTCGGTTATCCTGTGACAACGGTTTCCTGGATGAAACTCGGTGAAGAGGGAAAAAATGGGCTTTCAAGAATCATCGGCAGAAAAAATCCCGATGATGTTATCCCGAAAATCGATGTCACAAAAAACATCGGCAAACAAACGCCGCCCTCATTTATATTCCACACTTTCACCGACAATGTTGTGCCGGTTGAGGACAGCCTGCTTTTTGCCGAAGGACTTGCCAAAAACAATATTCCATTTGACTTGCATATTTTCACAAACGGTTATCACGGTATGTCAATTGCGCGTGAGCCTGTCGGCTGTATTGATTGGGATGTCAGCAAATGGGTTTCAATGTGCACAAACTGGATTAAAAGAATGTGGAAATTCGAGGGTTACGGCGCGACAACCAACCCGGAAGACAGACAAAAACTTGACGAGAGTTATTATAAATAATTTTTAGGGCGGGGGCTTTACGCTCCCGCCCCGGATTTTAATATGAAAGGGGAAAGAAATTTGAACTTAGAAGAAAAAACGGTTTCAAAACATTATATATATAACGGAAAAATAATAAATCTGCGTGTTGACGACGCCCTCCTCCCGAACGGTAACGCGGCGAAAAGGGAGGTTGTTGAACACCCGGGCGGCGTCGGGGTTTTGGCGCTCGACAGCGATAAAAATGTGTTTTTGGTGCGCCAGTTCAGGTATCCGTACAGCGAAACCGTGCTTGAAATACCTGCGGGCAAAAAGGAACACGGCGAAGACCCGCTTGTGTGCGGAAAAAGGGAATTGAAAGAAGAAACGGGACTTACGGCGAAAAATTATATCTCGCTCGGAAAAATTTATCCCACGCCGGGATATACAAATGAGGTGATTGATATATTCCTCGCAACTGACTTGTCATACGGTGAAAAATGTCCCGATGAAGACGAATTTTTGAATGTTGAAAAACTTCCGTTCAATGAACTTTTGAAATTGGTGGAAGAGAATAAAATATCCGATTCGAAAACGCAAATCGCGGTCCTCAAGACTGCAAGAGTTTTGCGAATTTAGACATTAGATATTAGATATTAGATGTTAGATGTTAGAAACTACCCCTCAGTCACCTACGGTGACAGCTTTTTCTCCGAAAACGGGTACCCTTTTGTCTGCTACGCAGACATTTCCCCTAACAGGGGAATAACCTCTGTTTTGGTTTACACCAAAAAGAAGAGAGCCACCGGCCTGTGCGTTAATAATAACAAGCACAAAAGCCAACGGCTCACTTGTCTAGCATCTAGCGTCTAGTGTCTAGCATCTAGTTTATTAAATCTTTCACAACCTCACCGGCGATTATCAGTCCCACAACAGACGGAACAAACGCCGTGCTGCCGGGAATTTGCCTGCGTGCCGTGCATTTTCTTTGCGTGCCGGGCGGGCAAACGCAGTGCTCGCGGCAACTGATTGACATATCTTCAATCGGTGTAATGGGCGGCTCTTCGGAATAGACAACTTTAAGTTTTTTGATTCCCCGCTGCTTTAATTCGCGGCGCATAACCCTTGCAAGCGGGCAGACGGAAGTTTTGTAAATATCCGAAACTTTGAACGCGGTCGGGTCAAGTTTGTTGCCGGCGCCCATTGAACAGATAATCGGTGTTTTGGCACGCTCGGCGCACATAACAAGCGCGATTTTTCCGGTCACCGTGTCGATTGCGTCAACAACATAATCATATTGCGAAAAGTCGAACTCATTTTCTGTTTCGGGCGAAAAGAATGTTTTGTGCGCTGTCACGGCAATTTTCGGGTTTATGTCCAAAATCCGCTCTTTTGCCACATCAACCTTGTATTTTCCTATTGTGCTGCGCGTGGCGTAAATCTGGCGGTTAATGTTTGTGAGACAAACTTTGTCATCGTCGATTATGTCAATTGCCCCGACGCCTGAGCGGGCGAGCGCCTCGACTGTATAACCTCCGACTCCGCCGACGCCGAACACGGCAACGCGCGACGAGGCGAGTTTTTCCATTGCATTCTTTCCGAGAAGCAATTCTGTTCTTGAAAATTGGTTGAGCATTTTTGTTTTCCTTTCATTTCGGGCACGGTGCAAAACATATGCCTGCTTGACAATATATAAACAAACCTATATACTTAATATGTATTATAGAGAAAAGCAAAAATTTTGTCAAGTGACGAAATCATATAGGGCAGGGATTGAAATGACAAAACTTATAATTGTGCGGCACGGTCAAAGCGAAGGTAATCTGCTTCACCGTTTTGCGGGGCAGACCGATGTTCCGCTCACCGACCTTGGCAGGCGTCAGGCGGCTGCCGTGACCGAATATTTAAAAAATGAAACCATTGATGCAGTTTATTCAAGCGATTTAAGCCGTGCATATAACACGGTTCGCGGCTCTGCCGAAATCAGGGGGCTTGAGGTTATACCCGACAAAAATCTGCGTGAAATCAATGTCGGGGATTGGGAATTTAAGTTTTATGATGAAATAGACGCAAATTACCATAAACAGTGGGAATTGTGGCGAAACGATATGAGCAAATGCGAGCCCGAAAACGGGGAAAGTGTCAAAGCGCTTGCCGACAGAATTGTGCGTGAAATCCGTGAAATTGCTTTAAAAAATGATGGAAAGACCGTTCTTATCGGCACTCACGCGACTCCTATCAGAGTTATGGAAACCGTGTGGCGCGGTCTCCCGTTTGAAGCGATAAAAGACCTTGAATGGGTGAAAAATGCGTCGGTCACACGGGTCGATTATTTCCCCGACGGCAGTTTTGAACTGAAAGCGTTTAATGTTTATGATTTTCAGGGTGATATGGCAACCGGCTTCCCGAAGACGGTGTGATTTTCAAACAGCCCGATATACAAAAGCCTTTTCGCATTTGTGCGAAAAGGCTTTTTGCTATCTTATAATCAGCCAAACCGCCGCCGCGGTGGCGGCAAGTACGGCGGCAAGCAGAATTCCGAAAAGTTTTTTTCGTTTTTTGGCCGCGGCTTCATTTCTTAAAAACCCATCTCCGTTTTTGCAAACCGAAGAAATGTATCCGTCCGCCTCCCTTTTGAGGGTTGCTTCGTCGGAATTGTTGTATTGCGGCTTCACAAACACAATTGCCCTTTCGAAATATTTGTTTTCGGTGTTGCTGATTTCGATTATTCTGCGATTGACACCTTTGAGCATTTTGTCCACCTTACCTTTCTCAAACTGAATATATTGTTGTCGCGTGAGAAGTTTTTTATTCAAAAACCGCGCTGTTATGCGCTTTTAATCTTAAAACGGGGATATTTATGCGACCACAATATATTGTGTGGCAATCTTTTAAATCTAAAAAAATTGAGCAAATATTGTAAAACTTCTTGACAATTGATTGGGCATAATATATACTTGAAAAGGTGTCCGGCGAACGGCTTGCCGCTCGCTCGGTTATCATATCAGGGGAGGATACGGAAAGAACTATGAAAATCATCAAACGAAACGGCAGTGAAATGCAGTTCGACTTAAACAAAATAATCATCGCCATCACAAAAGCGAATGAAAGCGTTGCCGAAAGCGAGCGCCTGACCAAAGAACAGATTGACGAAATCGGTCAGAGCGTTGAAAAATCGTGCAACAACCTCAACCGCTCTTTAAGCGTTGAAGAAATTCAGGACCTTGTCGAAAACGAGATTATGTATAAAAGGGCGTTTTCGGTGGCGAGAAAATATATAACATACCGCTATACAAGGGCGCTTGTCCGCCGCGCCAACACGACCGACGAACAGATCCTCACCCTTATTGAATGTAATAACGAAGAGGTTAAACAGGAAAATTCCAACAAAAACCCCACCGTCAACAGCGTTCAGAGAGACTATATGGCAGGCGAGGTCAGCAAAGATATAACAAAGCGTATTTTGCTGCCGCAGGATATTGTCGACGCGCACGAAAACGGAACAATACATTTCCACGACGCGGACTATTTCGCGCAGCATATGCACAATTGCGATCTTGTTAACCTCGAAGATATGCTTCAAAACGGCACGGTCATCAGCGGCACTTTGATTGAAAAGCCGCACACTTTTTCGACTGCGTGCAATATCGCGACACAGATAATCGCCCAGGTTGCCTCGTCACAATACGGCGGGCAGAGCATAAGCCTTACCCACTTAGCCCCGTTTGTTGATGTCAGCCGCCGGAAAATCCGCCGCGATGTTACCGAAGAATTCAAACTTATCGGCGAAACAATTGACGATGAAAAACTGAGCGCAATTGTTGAAAAAAGACTCCGCGAAGAGGTTAAAAAAGGCGTTCAGATGATTCAGTATCAGGTCGTGACGCTTTTGACAACAAACGGTCAGGCTCCGTTTGTCACGGTGTTTATGTATCTTAACGAAGCGAGAAACGACCGTGAAAGGGAAGATCTTGCGGTTATAATCGAAGAAGTTTTGAAACAGCGCTATGAGGGCGTTAAAAACGAAAACGGTGTGTGGATTACACCCGCTTTCCCGAAACTTATCTATGTTCTCGAAGAGGATAACATACACGAGGACAGCAAATATTGGTATTTGACCGAACTTGCCGCGAAATGCACCGCGAGAAGAATGGTGCCCGATTATATTTCGGAAAAAGTAATGCTCAAAACCAAGGTTGACAAAAACGGCGAGGGTCATTGTTATACCTGTATGGGCTGCCGCAGTTTCTTAACGCCTTATGTTGATGAAAACGGCAAACCTAAATATTACGGCCGCTTTAATCAGGGCGTTGTCACGGTCAATTTGGTTGATATAGGTCTTTCGGCAAAAAAGGATATGAACGCATTCTGGAAGATATTTGATGAAAGAATGGAACTTTGCCACAGAGCGCTCCAGTGCCGTCACGAACGCCTTACGGGAACACTGTCCGATGCCGCGCCGATTCTTTGGCAATACGGCGCTCTGGCGCGCCTTAAAAAGGGCGAAACGATAGACAAATTGCTCCACGGCGGATATTCAACGCTGTCGCTCGGTTATGCCGGACTTTGGGAATGTGTCTATTCTCTCATCGGCAAAAAACTCACAGAGCCGGAGGGCGAAGAACTGGGCCTTCAAATTATGCAAAAACTCAACGAATATACCGCAAAATGGAAAGAAGCGGAAAATATAGATTACAGCCTTTACGGAACGCCGCTTGAAAGCACAACTTATAAATTTGCAAAGGCGCTCCAGAAAAAATTCGGCGTAATCAAAGGCGTGACCGACAAAAATTACATCACAAACAGTTATCATGTCCATGTCACCGAAAAAATCGACGCGTTTTCAAAACTGGCGCTTGAATCCAAATTCCAGACCCTGTCGCCCGGCGGTGCAATTTCTTATGTTGAAGTGCCCGATATGCAAAATAATATACCGGCTGTGCTTCAGGTGATGAAATTTATTTATGATAATATTATGTACGCAGAACTGAACACAAAGAGCGACTATTGCCAGGAATGCGGCTGGGACGGCGAAATCCTTATTGATAAGGATGAGGACGGAAAACTCACCTGGAAATGCCCCAACTGCGGAAATACCGACCAGTCCAAAATGAATGTTGCCCGCCGCACTTGCGGATATATCGGAACACAGTTCTGGAATCAGGGCAGAACACAGGAAATAAAGGAAAGGGTGCTCCACCTGTAAATGAATTACGGAGAAATCAAAAATAACGATATAGCAAACGGCGAGGGCGTCAGGGTCTCGCTGTTTGTTTCGGGTTGTACCCACCATTGCAAAGGCTGTTTTAACGCCGAAACTTGGGACTTTAATTTCGGCGAGCCTTTCACAAAAGAAATCGAAGACAAAATAATCGGTTTTCTTGCACCCGATTATATTAACGGGCTGACGCTTTTGGGCGGAGAGCCGTTTGAGCCGTCAAACCAGAGGGCGCTTTTGCCGTTTGTCAAAAGGGTGAAAAAACTTTATCCCCAAAAAACCGTTTGGTGTTTTTCGGGTTATCTTTTTGATAAAGAACTGTTAGGTGACAGCCGCGCGAGGTGTGAAGTGACCGACGAACTTCTGTCGCTTATCGACATTTTGGTGGACGGCGAATTTGTTGAAGAAAAAAAGAATATTTCTTTGAGATTCAGAGGCTCCGAAAATCAGAGAATAATTGATGTGCCGAAGTCGCTTCAATCGGGTAAGGTTGTTATTTGGCACGGCGCAAACGAAGAAAGAGGTAAAATTTGATGTTGGAAGTTCAGATAAAAAAGCTCAAGGCGACCGCGAAAGTACCGACAAGGGGCTCGGCAAACGCCGCAGGATATGACCTTTATGCCTGTCTTGATGATGAAAGCGTGGCAATTAAGCCCCATTCCACGGTCAAAATCGGAACGGGTCTTGCCGTTGCGGTGCCGGACGGCTATTTCGGCGCAATTTTCGCCCGAAGCGGTTTGGCGGCAAAAGAGGGCCTTCGCCCTGCAAACTGCGTCGGTGTTGCCGACAGTGATTACAGAGGGGAATATATCGTCGCTCTCCATAATGATACCGATTTTGAAAAAACCGTCAAAAACGGCGAGCGCATAGCGCAGTTGGTTATTATGCCTTATTTGAGCGTAGAATTTTCGGAAACCGATGAACTCGACAAAACCGAAAGGGGCGCCGGCGGATTCGGCAGTACGGGGAAATAATATCTTCTTGGCGACGGTGTCATTTTTCGAAATTAACAATTCGTTTTCAAATTGTTAATTATAATACCCTTAAATAAGGGGTAAAATGAGAACGGACGAAAGGAATGATAATTATGACACCGATTGTTTTAACAAAAGATAATTTCGAAAATGAGGTAATAAATTCGGACAAACCCGTGCTCATCGATTTTTGGGCATCTTGGTGCGGTCCTTGCAAAATGATGTCGCCGATTTTTGAGGAGGTTGCCGAAGAAGTTGAAGATGTAAAATTCGGCAAGGTCAATGTCGACGAGGAATCGGAAATTGCCGAAAAATACTCCGTGATGAGCATTCCGACGCTCGTGCTCATAAAGGGCGGCAAAGAAGTTCTCCGCTCCGTCGGTGTGAAACCCAAAAGAGAAATTCTCAATATGATAAAATAAAAAACCGGGCAGGGAAGTTGCTTAAAACTCCCTGCCCGATTTAGATATTAGATATTAGACTTTAGACATTAGACGAATGTGAATTAAAAATTAGGATAAACGGCAGCTTCTTCGGATTTGCAACTTTTACAATCCCTCAGTCGCGGCTTGAGCCGCGACAGCTCCCTTTACACAAAGGAGCCGGTGGAAATCTCTTCGCTGACGGCAAAATGCAAAAACCGACGGCTGCCGTGTCTAACATCTAACATCTAAAAAACGCACCCCCAAAAAATCGGATACTGTCGGGGGGTGCATTTATAGTGTTAAAAGAATATAGCGGGAACTTTAAAGTTCATTTAAGATAACGCGAGATTTTCGGGTGGATTTTCATAAGGTAGAGCGACGCAAACCTCTGAAGCGCAATGTCATAAATCACGAAAACGACATTGCCTGCCGCCAAAAGGAGCAACTCGAAAGTGAGTTTTGCCTTTTCGCCGCCAAACACATTCATTCCGAAAATATTGATAATAAGATAATAAGAAATCAGCATTGCGGAATTGAACACGGCGGTTTTAAGCACCCACGAAAGGGCTTTGGGCAGTTTTTTATCGAAAACGCCTTTCACCACCGGATAATATCCGAAAAACATCACAAAAAGTATTTTTGCTTCGGGCTCGGCAGTCATCAGCGTTATTGCCGCCGCGGCGCCGTAGGTCAAAAGTGCGGACGGCACGCCTGCTTCAACCAGAACTATGAGCACGGCGGCGCCTGCCGCCGCCGGTATCGCATAGGTGAAATAAGGGAAATATGACCCGAGCATAAGAACTGCCGACATCGCCGCCATCACGCCGCAAAGCGCGGCTTTTTTCGATTTTTTCATTTTATCGCCACCGAATGAGCGCCGTCAGCAACAGGGAATGAGGTCTCCGCCCATTGCTTCACAGCAGCAGTCGGCGCAAATGAGGCCCGAACACATATCGCAGGTGCTGCAGCCGCGCCCCGCCTGGTTATAAGGGTTGCCGCTGCCGTAATATCCGCCGAAACCGCCGCTGCGTTTTTGTTTGATATTATTGAAAGCCGCCGCATATTCGGCATTTTTCGGGTCAAGCCGACAGGCGTTTGAATACGAAGTGAAAGCGTCGTCAAACCAGCCCCTGCGTTCGAGCACGAGCCCGTTGAGATAATACCATTCGGCGTCGCGCCCCGAAACGGGAACGCCGTCGAGAATGGCTCTCGCGTCCTCAAGCCTGTTTTCGCTTATCATTCGGCGCACATCGGCAAAATGGGTGGAGCCGCCAAAGCCGCCGCCCGACTGACCGCCGCCGCGGCCGCGCCTTGACGACATTATGGTATCATATGCGTCGTTGATTTCCTGCATTTTTTCCTTTGCAAGGTCGGAAAGCGGATTATCATTATAGTTGTCGGGGTGGTATTTCCGTGCCATTGCCCTATACGCTTCTTTAACCTGTTCGTCTGTCGCGTTTCTTCCGATTCCGAGAATTTCATATGGGTCTTTCATATATTTCTCCTGTTTCTCCGTTTCATCTTTATTCAGCCGCCGCGCGTGTGACCTTTCGGCCGCGCTTTTTGCCGCAAAGCACATTTTTTCTTGTGTTTTGAAGCCCCAAATACAAAATATTTTGAATTATGGAGCGGTATTTTTTTATATCAGCCAACTCAAACGCCTTTTGACATTCAACCTCGCAGATTTGAAGATTCGGGGTTATATATTCGGCAATAAAGTTGAGGGTTTCGCCCCTTTCGGCGTCCGCCCCATAACCGCCCGATTTCAATTTTCCGATAAGCGGATTGAAGCGGTGCATTTTTATATCTTCGTTTAAATCTTCCCCTGCGTCGAGCAGATATATCCATTTTCCGAGACAATAGCCGAAGCGGTAAAGTATCCGCGCACTCGGCTCCCCCGTGCCGCAAAGTTCGAATATTTTTCCGACGGCGGCAGCCGTGGGCTCCGCTGCGGCGTCGACGCGGCCCGCAGGATTCTTTTCCGCCGCCGCCTGTGACGATTTGTATTCCTCAATCACCGCCGAAAGTTCGGGATAACGGGCGGCGGCTTTCTTGCGCTGTCTTTTAAAATACGGGTGAATAATCCTGTAAAAAAGAGATTTAAAAAAGCCCTCATCATCAATATTATCTTTGATTTTATATTCGCCGAGCATAACCGTGACAGCGGCGGCGAAATTTCTTTCTTCTTCGCCCGAGGTGCAATAAGTGCATTTTTTGAGCGGGTTGCAAACGCATTTTCGGGTTTTGTACTCTGCCTGCATATCATTTCCCGCCGAATGTATTATGTTAAGAAAAGTGAAATCGTAACTCAGTATCATTCGGGAAAGCACGCCGTATTCGCGGCCGAGGGTTTTGCAGAGCGAACAATATACCGATTTATATGTTTCAAACTCCCGAAAAGTCATATCAGGCTTATACGCCTTGATGTAGCCGAGCATAAAAGCCGCTCCTTTG
>CAVDRT010000170.1:0-2768 GCA_963611445.1 bacterium | reverse complement strand
GGCAAAGATTATCTCGCACCCGATACCCTCGACAGTGAGATGTCCGACACTTCCGAAAATGCCGTGCAAAACAAGGTCATTAAAAAATACATAGACGACAACGCATTGAGCCCGAAAACATTCGCAGGTGTTCAAAAACAGGTCCGTCTGGGCCGCGGAGCGGCGCTCTTCCCGGTCGGATATGAATTCACAACGGCGGATTCCGAAACGGGAAGAGACATCGTCTGGGTCGTGCGCGGTCACAATGTGCATAAAGCGGCGGACACATCGCTTAAATACACAATGACCCTTGAAACCAAATATCTTTACAGTGTCAAAAACGGGTCCCAAAGGGCAGTGCAGTATGACGCAGCCGAGGCTTTTTACTTTGCAAAGCGCGGACTTGCGGCGGGCACTTATAACATCACGATTGCAGACCAAGCCTGGTACACCGCCGACAACGGCAAAACATTTCAGTTTACTCTTAAAAACACCGCGCCGGCAGGCAGTCAGCTTGTTTTTGCAATGATGCATAACGCAACCCTTGAGGGCAAAAGCGTTAAAGTCTATGCAAGCAATACCGCAACAACACCTATCGAAACCGACGCAATCACGGAAGGCTCCGAGGGCACGGGCCTCGGTACAACAGACGGCAGCAGCCCTAATGTAAATCATATGCAGCGCGCCATATTAGGCAGCAACAACTACGCTCAATCCGCCGTCCGTCAATGGCTCAACAGTGCTGCCGCGCCGGGCTCGGTGTGGACTCCCACAAATGTTTTTGACCGCCCCGCGTCCTGGGCGGCAAATTACAGCGGATTTATGCGCGGCCTGCCAGACGATTTTCTTGCTGCCGTTCAGCCCGTCCTGCTTACCTGTCGCACAAACTCGCTTTTTGAGGTCGGAAGTCTTGACGGCACGGCTTTTGCCGTCAATCAGACTTACAGTCTTGAAACCGATAAGTTTTTCCTGCTCTCCCGCCCCGAAATTCTCGGCGACTGGGACAATCAAAATTGCAAAGACGGCACACAGCTCGAATATTATAACGGTTTGACAGCCACCGAGCGCATCAAGCGCGACGCGGCAGGCACGGCGCACAACGCTTGGCTGCGTTCCCCTTATCCGTCCTTTACGAGCGGTGAGCGTATTATCTATTCGGACGGCACTGTGGTCATAAACGGCACGTGCTACGATAACGGTGTTGCCCCTGCCTGCATAATCGCATAGAAGCTGGGGGTTTAATTTGCGGCTCAAAACAACCGCCCACACGCAAAACCGAAAATCTGATTTTGAAAAGCCGCATTAATTGCCGTCGTGGAGCACACTCGGCGGCGATTAAAGGCGGCAGAACGGAGAATAAATCATGAACAACAATTTATACAAACGCTTGGCGGCAGTTGAAGCATACGCCGCCGCCGCAAAAGCTCAGTCATATAAAGTCTTAAACAATGCGTATGCCGCCGCGTGCGAAAACCGAAATTTTGAAGATGCTGCGGAACTTGTGCGCGCAATTCGTCTTAAAATGCTTAAAGAAAGCGACGCGGAAATGTCGCTTGACCGACTGGGGCTTGACACAACCTCACCGATTAAGTTCATTG
Source organism: bacterium (assembly GCA_963611445.1). Classification (GTDB taxonomy): domain Bacteria; phylum Bacillota; class Clostridia; order Oscillospirales; family Acutalibacteraceae; genus CAVALG01. Next base: position 1,191 of record CAVDRT010000170.1, on the reverse strand, counting down.
CGTCGATTTCGAATGTCCTGAACGGGGAATGGGCGAAATACAGACGCGAACTCAGAGATTTGACCGAAAAAGAGGGTTTCCCCTTTGATGTGGTCTTTCCCGAGCCGCCGTCAAACAGTGAAAACAACGCCTGAAACCCCACCGCCTTTTGCGGGATTGCGCGGCAAATGACGCAATCCCGCAGTTTCGGAATATTATGTATTAGTGCCATTGAATCTTAAAAGGAGGCAATAAATATGTTAAAGGGAATTGATGTTAGCGAACATCAGGGTTCCGTCAATTGGGAACTTGTGAAAAACAATATAGATTTTGCAATTTTAAGGTGCGGATACGGCAACGACGAGACACACCAGGACGACAAGAGATTTTCGGAATATGTCTCGGAATGTGTTCGCCTTAAAATACCCTATGCCGTTTATATTTACAGTTACGCAACCGACACATCGATGGTTGACAGTGAAATAAAACACACACTCAGACTTATTTCGGGCAAAACTCCTTTTTGCGTTTATTATGATATGGAAGAAAACGCGCAAGCAAAACTCGGCAAAACGGTCTGCACGAATTTTGCCAAAAGATTTTGCGGAAAAATCGCTGAAAACGGTTTTAAATCGGGTGTTTACGCCAATGCAAACTGGTTTAGAAATTATCTTGACGCGAAAGGAATACGCGGCCTCGGATATTCGGTTTGGGTTGCGGCATATTCCACCGAAAAACCGAAAATTGAATTAAAGGAGGGTGAATATGACATTTGGCAATATTCTTCTTCCGGGAAAATGGACGGCGTTTCGTCTTCGGGGCTTGATATGAATTATATGTATAACGACATAAGAAACGGTGCGCCCGACAAAAGTATTCCGGTATCCGCACAGCCTTCGGGACAAGGAACAAATGTCAGCGTTTCATACTGCGTGAGGACCGGCGGAAAATGGCTGCCGACGGTCACGAATTACAATGACTTTGCCGGAATTCACGGCCGACCGATCACCGATGTTGCGATAAAAGTCAGCCGCGGCTCGGTTAAATATCGGATCCACCTGCTCGGCGGCGGCTGGCTCCCCGCAGTCACGGGATTTAACACGGCTGACAGAAAAAACGGTTTTGCCGGCAACGGAAAACAGATAGACGCTGTTGAAATATATTATAACACCCCGTCTGACATTCGGCCGTTTAAAAAGGCTTATTACAGGG
>CAVDRT010000169.1:0-3939 GCA_963611445.1 bacterium | reverse complement strand
TTTCTGATCAGAGTATTCTTTTTAAAATCATATTTATTTATAATTTTAATTTTTTGAAGTTTCGATAAATTTTCAAGCGAAGCATAGGCTTTGACCGTTTCCGCCTGGCTGTCGGTCATTCGGTCGCCGTAAATCCTCAAAAGTTCGGCCGCCTGAAAAAAAGCCGACCGATAGTTTTGTGCGGTTTGCTTTCTTTCTTCGATTTTTCTTTTGACAAATCCCAAACCTGCGGCGCTTTTCGCGCCCACTTTGTTTCCGCCGTGCTGACGATATAAAATCAAAGGCTCGCGGATATATCCCGTCTTTCCGAACAGGGCGGCGAGCAGCGCAATCCACCAGTCGTGCATGGCGCAGTCGACAGGCTCAATTTTTGCAAGATTTAAAAGTTTTCTGTTAAACATTGCCGTGCAGCCTGTCAGGTTGTTTTGTGCCAGCAAATTGTTCAATTTATCCCTTTCGGGAGATATTTTTTGAAATTCAAAAAAAGATGGGTTTATTGTTTTTAAAGACGCGTCAACAACCGATAAATCGGAATGGACCAAAAGCGGTATATCCCCGAAGCGCGCTTCAAGTTCCTGCATTTTTGCATAAGTTTTTTCGATTTTTTCAGGCAGCCAGAAATCGTCCTGGTCACACAGCATAATATAATCATCGTCCGCTGCCGCCATAAGTTTAAAAAAATTCCCTGCCGATGAGCCTGTCGGAATGCGGTCGTTTAAAAGTGCTATTTTTTGGGGATAATCTTTTATAAAATCATTTATAACGGAAACAGTGCCATCGGTCGAGCCGTCGTCACGGATAAGAATTTTGAAATTTCCGAAAGTTTGACCGAGGAGTGAGCGAAGTTGCTCGGTCAAAAATTTCTCACCGTTATAAGTTGCCAAAAGTACAGTTATCAAATTCAAAACCACCTATACAGTTAATCGCACAAAATGTCGGAAAGCGCCGCAATCTGTTCCATTTTAAGCGCTTCGACACGAACGGACGCGTCCAAACCCAATTGAGAGAGCGCCTCAAAAATCACCGATTTTGAAATTCCCATAACCGATGAAACGGAGTTTGCAAGGGTTTTCCGCCTTTGTGCAAATGCCGCCGCCACAAGTCTGAAAAAGAATTTTTCATCACGGACGGCAACCGCAGGGTTTTTCAAAACATCAAGTCTTATGACCTCGCTGTCCACTTTGGGGCTCGGCAAAAATGAGGTTTTCGGAACGCCGAAAAGCCTGCACGGTCGGCTGTAATAACTGACAGCAACCGAAACGGCTCCCGCTTCCCTTGTGCCGACCGGAGCTGCCAAACGCTCGCCCGCCTCCTTTTGCACCATAACCACTAATGCTTCAACGGGCAATTTTGATTTAAGCAGCGACATAATTATCGGGGAGGTAATATAATACGGCAGGTTTGCGCAAATCACAACCGGCATTCCGGCAAATTCATCTTCAATAATCTTTTTTAAATCAAGTTTGCAGACATCGCCGAAAACAACTTTCGTGTTGTCAAACTCGGCAAGCGTTGTATCAAGAATCGGCTTCAGCCGCTCGTCAATTTCAATCGCAACAACCTTTTTTGCTCTTTTTGAAAGTTGTGCCGTGAGCACACCCACACCGGGACCGATTTCAATTGCACCGTAACTGTTGTCGGGCACGGCATTGTCCGCCATTCGCGGACAAACGGACGAATCAATCAAAAAATTCTGCCCAAGCGACTTTTTGAAACTGAAATTGTTTTTATCAAGTATTCCCCTGACGACCGAAGGATTTGTTAAATCAAGCATTTCAAAACTCCACTCAAATTTTATAATAGAATAATAACACAATTTCCGATAATTTACAAAACTTTTATTGAAAAAAATATTATTTTTGTTATACTGAAATAAATATGTACACAAGGAATGGTAAAAATGGGCTCATTCAAAAACAAGAAGAAAAAAGTACATCCGTGGATACCCGCGTTCATATTTGCGGCGGCAGTCATTATTTTCTATAAGACACTCGACTGGATACCGATGCTGTTCGGTTATCTTTTAAAACTTTTATCGGTGCTGACGCCGTTTGTCGGCGGCACGGTTATTGCGTTTGTTCTCTTTATCCCGGAGCAAAAACTCGAAAAGTTGCTTAAAAAAAGGCCGAAAAGTTTCATCGGGAAACACGCACGGGGAATTTCCATACTGCTGACATATTTAATTTCGCTCGCCGCACTTTCACTGCTTATCTATTTTGTTATCCCGACGGTTGTGAAAAGCGTTGTCGAACTTGTTAACCACTTCCCCGCTTATCTTGAATCCGCCAAAAAAATGCTCAAAAGTTTTTCCGATTCTTACGGCAAGACGCTCGGCTTCTCGTTTGAATCAATATCGAAAAACTTTACGCCGAAAAAAATACTTTCTTTCTTCGAATTCCAATCCATTTCACAATACGCTTCCGGCATCGCCAAAGTCGGCAGCACCGTTGTCGATATTGTATTTTCCGTAATAGTTTCGATTTATATGCTTGCAGGGCGTGAACATCTCATTAAAGTTGTCGGAAAAGTGTTGTCGATATTTATGCCGTACAAGGCAATTCATTCAACAAAACTCTATCTTTCCAAAATAGTTGATATTTTCTACAACTATGTTTACAGCCAACTTCTCGACGCATTTATTGTTGCGGTCGCACTGACGGTTGCTTTCCTGATAATCGGAACGCCGTATGCACTGCTGTTCGGACTTTTAATCGGTCTTTGCAATCTTATCCCCTATTTCGGTGCAACGATAAGCGGAGCGATTGTTTCGCTTTTCACATGGTTTACAAGCGGTTTGGGTACGGCTATTATAACGCTTATCGCTATTATTGTTATACAGCAGCTCGACGCAAACATTATGCAGCCGAGAGTTGTCGGCGACAATGTCGGGCTTAAACCGATATATGTTTTGCTTGCCATCACGGTCGGCGGCGGACTTTTCGGATTTGTCGGAATACTTGTCGGCGTGCCGATTATTGCGACAATCAGAATGATTTTAATTGACATTATCAATTATAAAAAAGGAAATTCACCGAGAAGCAAAAAGCAAAACACAGCGGCTCCCGACGGAGGAAAACAGTCAAAGACGGCACCGAACGAAAACAATTCCGCTCCCATTACCGGTGAAAACACCGCTATCATAACAGAAGATATTTAAAATCAGTTGCAAATTTAGGCAAAAATCACTGACTCCGCACAGATAAAACCCGCCGCGAAAACAAACTTTCCGCGGCGGGTTTTTCTTGTTATTTCTGCAAAACGCAATTATTTGGTACCGAAAATGCGGTCGCCTGCATCGCCGAGACCGGGGAGAATATAACAATGGTCATTAAGGCATCTGTCCTCTGCTGCACAGAAAATGTCAACATCGGGGTGCGCTTTCTGAAACGCTTCAATTCCTTCGGGCGCTGCAATGATGCACATAAATTTCACGCTTTTCGGGTTGAATTTTTTAATTTTATCAACAGCATCAATAGCCGAGCCTCCCGTAGCAAGCATCGGGTCAAGCACGAAAACATCACGCTCTGAAAGGCGGTCGGGCAGTTTGCAATAATAATCAACCGGCTCGTGAGTTTCAGGATCGCGGTACATACCGATATGACCGACTTTTGCGGTCGGGATAAGTTTGAGCATACTGTCAACCATACCGAGACCCGCTCTCAAAATCGGAACAAACGCCAATTTAATTCCGGAAATTTTGTGCATAGTCGCAGTTTCCATCGGGGTTTCAACCTGAACTTCTTTAAGCGGAAGATTTCTGGTTGCTTCATAGCACATAAGCATTGAAATCTCATCAATAAGTTCGCGGAACTCTTTGGTGCCGGTGGACTTATCCCTTAAAATTGCAAGTTTGTGTTGAATGAGCGGGTGGTCGAATACCATAACATTTGACATTTTGCTTTCCTCCAAATTATAATTTTTCTATATTCATAACAGCGT
>CAVDRT010000168.1:0-2056 GCA_963611445.1 bacterium | reverse complement strand
ATACTTGTCATTCATTCCGGCGGTGACAGCAAAAGAGTTCCGCAATATTCGGTGTGCGGGAAATTGTTTTCACCCGTTCCGAGAGAATTGCCGGACGGCAGGGTTTCAACTCTGTTTGACGAATTTCTTATCGGTATGGCGGGAGTTCCCTCAAGATTCAAAGAGGGTATGCTGCTGTTATCGGGCGATGTGCTGCTGCTTTTTAACCCGCTGCAAATTGACGCGCAGTTTCACGGTGCCGCAGCCATTTCAATGAAATCTCCCGTGGAAATCGGAAAAGACCACGGTGTGTTTTTGAACAACGGCAAAGACCGGGTTAAAAAATTTTTACATAAACAATCCGTCGAGACGCTTGAAAGTCTCGGGGCGGTGAATCAGCACGGCAATGTTGATTTGGACACGGGCGCGGTGCTTTTTGATGTTGACCTTGAAGAAGCGCTTTTGTCTTTAATATCGACCGACGGCCGTATAGATGAAGATAAATACAATAAATTCGTTAACGATAGGTCGAGAATAAGCCTGTACGGTGATTTTCTTTACCCGTTGGCAGAGGATTCGACTCTCACGCAGTATCAAAAAGAACAGCCTGAGGGCGAGTTCTGTCAGGAACTTTCTGACTGCCGCGAAAAAATTTGGGAAGCCCTGCATTCTTTTGAGATGAAACTCATATGTCTCTCACCGGCTGAGTTTATTCACTTCGGAACAACCGGGGAAGTTTTGAATTTGTTGACGGAAGAAATATCGGATTATGAATATCTTGATTGGAAACCTTTGGTGTTCACCAATATGAAAGCAAAAAGCGGTGTAAAAGCTGCCGGGATTAACGCTTTGGTGGATAAAAACGCCGTGATTTCCGATAATTGTTATATTGAAAACAGCATAATCGGCGAAAACACAACACTTGCCGCGGGCGCGGTGATCTCAAACCTTGAAATCAGCAATGTAAATGTGCCGTCTATGGTGATGCACGGCGTAGCCCTCAGCAAGGAGAATGGCGGCGGTTTTGTTGTTCGCGCATATGGGGTTGGGGATAATCCCAAAAGGACTTATGAAGACAGCGGCTCTTATATGATGGGAACATTAAAGAGTTTTGCGGATAAAAACGGTTTGTCCGTTTCTGATATATGGGATGGCGAAGACCATTCATTGTGGAACGCGAAACTCTACCCGATATGTGAAAATCAGGAGGAAGCCGTTCGTTGGGCACTGCTTCTTTATAAAATGAGCGAGCTAGGCGCCGATAAGGCAGAGGTTGAGAAATGGAAAGGTGAAAAACGCCTTTCTCTCAGGGAATCATTCAGTATGGCTGATGCCTCCAAACTCGTTCCGTGGTGTGAAAAGTTGGAGAATCTCATACTTGTTGAGCGCTTTTTAACCGGCATCAGAAACGGCGATTATTATGTCGACGCTCTTAAAATATTCGGGGAAAAGGAAATCAACCGAAAACAGTTTGACATATTGCTGGATATGGCGGAAAACAAACTGTCTTTCCCGGATAAGATAAGGGTGCTTTACGATGTGTCGCGTTCAATGAAATTTACGGGCGCGCGTTTCGGTAATGTTGGGTACGATAAGATTGAAAAACAATGTTTCTCGGCAATACAGAAAGAGTTGTATGAAGCAAGCGATGTAAACCGCGTGCGGGAATACAGCATTAAAAAGGATGAAGTTAAAGTTTGCCTGCCGGTCAGGGTTAATTTCGGCGGCGGCTGGACCGACACCCCCCCTTATTGCAACGAAAAGGGTGGCGTAGTCCTGAATGCGGCGTTGCTTTTGGACGGAAAAGAGCCCATAGAAGTTGAATTGAAGCGAATTCCCCAAAGACACATAGAGTTTGCAAGCATTGATTTCAATGCTTACGGTGTTGTGAAAACAGTGGCTGAAATACAGGATTGCCACAATCCGTATGATTCGTTTGCGCTTCACAAAGCGGCGCTTATCGCCTGCGGCGTCGTGCCGATAGAGGGCGACGCGGACCTCGGCTCGATTTTGGATAAAATGGGCGGCGGATTTTATATGTCAACAAGGGTTATCGATATTCCGAAGGGCTCGGGAC
>CAVDRT010000167.1:0-4418 GCA_963611445.1 bacterium | reverse complement strand
CGGAAGATGTGTGAATTACGCTTTGCCGACCGAGCCGAAGAGTTCCGCCTTTTCTTTAACGGTTGCTTTAATAGCTTCAAAACCGGGAGCGAGAAGTTTTCTCGGGTCGAAGCCTTTGCCTTCAAGGTCTTTGCCTTCTTCAATGTATTTTCTTGTTGCAGCCGCAAAAGCCAACTGACATTCGGTGTTAACATTGATTTTTGAAACGCCGAGCGAAATTGCTTTTTTAATCATATCCGCCGGGATTCCGGTGCCGCCGTGAAGAACAAGGGGCATTGTTCCGGTGAGTTCCTGGATTTTTGCAAGTGTATCAAATGAAAGCCCCTTCCAGTTTGCGGGGTATTTTCCGTGAATGTTGCCGATTCCGGCTGCAAGCATTGTAACGCCGAGGTCAGCAATCATTTTGCATTCGTTCGGGTCTGCGATTTCGCCGCCGCCGATAACTCCGTCTTCTTCACCGCCGATTGCGCCGACTTCAGCTTCAAGAGAAATGCCGAGTTTGCCGCAGGTTTCAACCAACTCTTTGGTCTTTGCGATGTTTTCTTCAATCGGATAATGAGAGCCGTCGAACATTACGGAAGAAAAACCGGCGTCGATACATTTTTTAACGCCTTCATATGAGCCGTGGTCGAGGTGGAGAGCAACCGGAACGGTTATTCCGAGTTCTTCAATCATTGCTTTGACCATTGCGGCAACGGTTTTAAATCCGCACATATATTTGCCGGCACCTTCCGAAACACCGAGAATGACCGGTGAAGAAAGTTCCTGACATTCGAGAAGAATTGCTTTTGTCCATTCAAGATTGTTTATGTTGAACTGACCGACGGCATATTTGCCGGCTTTTGCCTTTGTCAACATATCTTTTGCTGATACTAACATTTTAAATCCTCCGTTTTCTTTATTTCTGATAATAGTTTATACCACCCAAAGGAAAAAATCAAGCATTAGAGAACGGTTTTTTTGTTTTTTGTGCAATTGCCGCTGCGTTTCGGCGTATTTATTAAAAACAAGCGGAAGCAAAATACAAATTGACACCCGATTTTTTGCCCGATTTGGCTTAATTTGCGTTAATTTACAAAAAAATTGCAAAAATAGTGTCGGTTTTTCGGGGATTATCACTTTACATATCAATTGTAAAGTGGTAAAATCATTAACGGTACGGTGCATTATCACCGTTGTCTTTGAAAGACATCTTTAAAGGAGGAAAACATTCAATGGCAAGAAAAATGAAAACAATGGACGGCAACAACGCTGCCGCATATGTTTCATATGCGTTCACCGAAGTTGCGGGTATCTACCCCATTACACCGTCCAGCCCTATGGCAGACTTTGTTGACCAGTGGTCGGCTCAGGGTGTGAAAAACATCTTCGGCTCAACCGTTAAGGTCTCCGAAATGCAGTCTGAGGCCGGCGCCGCCGGAACTGTTCACGGCTCACTTGCTGCCGGTGCACTCACAACAACCTATACCGCGTCTCAGGGACTTCTTCTTATGATTCCCAATATGTACAAAATAGCAGGCGAACTTCTCCCCGCTGTTTTCCATGTGTCGGCACGCTGCGTTGCAAGCCACGCGCTCAACATCTTCGGCGACCACTCCGATGTTTATGCCTGCCGCCAGACCGGTTTCGCAATGCTTGCCGAAACCAACCCGCAGGAAGTTATGGACCTTGCAGCTGTTGCTCACCTTGCGGCGATTGAAGGCCGTGTTCCGTTCATCAATTTCTTTGACGGATTCCGCACATCACACGAGATTCAGAAAGTCGCTGTTTGGGACTATGCCGACCTCAAAGAAATGTGCGATATGGACGCAGTTGAAGCGTTCCGCAAACGCGCTCTCAACCCCGAACGCCCCGTAATGCGCGGCTCACACGAAAACGGAGATATATTCTTCCAGCATCGTGAAGCCTGCAACAAATATTACAATGCTGTTCCGGCAATCGTTGAAGGCTATATGGACAAGGTCAACGCGAAACTCGGAACAGACTATAAACTCTTTAACTACTACGGCGCACCCGACGCTGACAGAGTCATCGTTGCAATGGGTTCAATCTGCGATGTTGCCGAAGAAGTTATTGACTATTTGACCGCAAAAGGTGAAAAAGTCGGTCTTGTTAAAGTAAGACTTTACCGTCCTTTCTCGGCTGAAAAATTGGTTGAGGCTATCCCCGAAACCGCGAAGAAAATCGCCGTTCTCGACAGAACAAAAGAGCCGGGCGCACTCGGCGAGCCGCTTTATCTCGATGTTGTTGCTTCGCTTGCAAAAATGGGCAGACAGGCAACGGTTGTCGGCGGCAGATACGGACTCGGCTCGAAAGACACACCGCCTTCAAGCGTATTTGCGGTTTACAAAGAACTCCAAAAAGACGCTCCCAAGGCTCAGTTCACAATCGGAATCACAGATGATGTCACCGACCTTTCACTTCCCGAAGAAGTTTCACCGAACACCGCGGCAGAGGGTACTACCGAATGTAAATTCTGGGGTCTCGGCGGCGACGGAACAGTCGGTGCAAACAAAGACTCTATCAAAATCATCGGCGACCATACCGATAAATATGTTCAGGCTTATTTTCAGTACGACTCAAAGAAAACCGGCGGTGTGACAATTTCTCACCTTCGTTTCGGCGACAAGCCCATCAAGAGCCCGTACTATATCAACAAAGCCGACTTCGTTGCCTGCCACAACCCGTCGTATATCACAAAGGGTTATAAAATGGTCAACGATGTTAAACCGGGCGGCGTGTTCCTTGTCAACTGCCAGTGGACACCCGAAGAACTCGCTCACCATATGAACGCCGAAACAAAGCGTTATATTGCAAAGAACAATGTTCAGCTTTACACCATCAACGCTATTGATTTGGCTTCTAAAATCGGTCTCGGCAAACGCACAAGCACCGTTCTTCAGTCGGCGTTCTTTGCGCTTGCAAATGTGCTCCCGTCTGCCGACGCCATCAATTATATGAAAGAAAAAGCAACAATCAAGTTCACCAAAAAAGGTCAGGACATTGTTGATATGAACCACAAGGCTATCGACGCCGGCGCAACCGCTTTTGTTAAGATTGATGTTCCGGCTGACTGGGCTGACGCTAAAGACGAAGCTGTTTCCGTCACCGAAAACGGACCTGCAAAACTCGTTAAAATGGTTGACGACATTATGAAACCCGTCGGCAAGATGGACGGAGATTCTCTCCCCGTTTCTGCATTTGTTGACCATGTTGACGGCACATTTGAACAGGGCGCTTCGGCTTATGAAAAACGCGGCGTTGCCGTTATGGTCCCCGAATGGGATCCGAGCACCTGCGCACAGTGCAACAAGTGTGCATTTGTTTGCCCGCACGCAACAATCCGTCCGTTTGCAATGGCCGAAGAAGAGGCTGCAAACGCTCCCGAAAACACCAAATTCGGCACAAAGCCGATCTTCAAGACATCTTACAAATACGCTCTTGCGGTTTCACCGCTTGACTGTATGGGTTGCGGCGTTTGTATCGGCGTTTGCCCGACCAAATCGCTCAAGATGGTTCCTGCGGAATCACAGGAAGCAGAGCAGAAAGTATTCGACTACTGCGTTGCAAATGTAACCGAAAAAGACGACATCAGCCCTGCTCTCAATGTTATCACAAGCCAGTACAAACAGCCGTTGCTTGAGTTCTCGGGCTCTTGTGCAGGATGTGCGGAAACATCTTATGCCCGTCTTATCACACAGGTTTGCGGCGACAGAATGTATATTTCCAACGCAACCGGTTGTTCTTCAATCTGGGGCGGTCCTGCCGCAACATCACCGTACACCGTTAACAAAGACGGTCACGGACCTGCATGGGCTAACTCCTTGTTTGAGGACAACGCAGAGCACGGCTTCGGTATGTATCTCGGACAGAAAGCTATCCGCAACAGCCTGATTGAAAAAATCGAAGGCATTGCCGACAGCGACGCTCCCGAATCCATCAAAGCTGCCGCAAAGGCATATCTCGACACAGTGAACGACGGTCAGAAGAACGGTGCCGCAACAAAAGCACTTGTTGCCGCAGTTGAAAAAGACGGCTCTAAAGACTGCGAGACCTGCAAAGAAATCCTCGACAAAAAAGAATACCTCTCCAAGAAATCCGTTTGGATCTTCGGCGGTGACGGTTGGGCTTATGACATCGGCTTCGGCGGTGTTGACCATGTTCTGGCTTCGGGCGAAGATATAAACATTATGGTATTTGATACCGAAGTTTATTCAAACACCGGCGGTCAGGCTTCGAAGGCTTCTCAGATCGGTCAGGTTGCACAGTTCGCAGCTGCCGGTAAAGCGATTGCCAAGAAGAGCCTTGCCGAAATCGCAATGTCTTACGGCTATGTATATGTAGCACAGATTGCGATGGGTGCTGACCAGAATCAGACCCTCAAAGCCATTGCCGAAGCAGAGGCTTATCCGGGTCCG
>CAVDRT010000166.1:0-2297 GCA_963611445.1 bacterium | reverse complement strand
TTAAACAACTTGTGAATTTTGTTCGGTTTATGCTCGCTGAAATGAAAATGCCGCGCTCAATTTCCGAAATAGGAAAAATATCCGAAAAGGACTATTTCGGCGCGATTGACGCAATGGCGGACGCCGCTTTGGCAGACCCCTGCACCGCAACAAACCCCAAAAAACCGACAAAAGAAGAGGTTATGCAAATATACCGCGAACTTTGGTGACAAACTTTTGAAAATTAAATTTCATCACCTGCTCGGTTATTTTGCTTAAAATGCTTGATTTTTTGATATGGGTATGTTACAATATCAGGCAGAGTAGCTTAAGATGTACTAAAGAAAGAGTGGGTTGACCCACTCTTTCAGTTTTGTAAAGGCACAATTTAATTCACGGCGGAAGCTGCCGCCGCGCAGAAAGGGGAAAATGATTTGGCAAGGTCAAAGTCCGCAAATACCGTTTTGTCGCTCATAAAAGAGCCCGTTGAAGCCCTCGGCTACACTTTGTGGGATGTCCGGTTTTTGAAAGAAGGCGCTTCGTGGTATCTTCGCGTGTTTATCGACAAAGACGGCGGAATAACCATTGATGACTGCACCGAGGTTTCTCACCTTATCGACCCGATAATCGACAAGGCGGACCCGATTGACAGGGCATATTATCTTGAGGTCTGCTCAACGGGCCTTGAAAGGGAACTCACCGAGCCCGAACATTTTAAAAAGATGGCAGGGAGAACGGTCACGGTGAAACTCATAAGACCACGGGACAATTGCCGCGAATTCAAGGGAACGCTTGACGGTTACGACGGCGGAGTGACCCTGACGGTCGATGATAAAAAAATATTTTTTGACAAGGCGGAGATTTCATCAGTCCGTCTTGCAGATTTGGAGGATTAACGGAAAATGGCTAAAGCAATTAAAAAGAACAATACCGAAATAGATTTGGACGAACTTTTCAGCGCCCTCAAACTGCTCGGCGCGGAAAAGGGAATCCCCGAAGATTATCTTGTCGACAAGATAAAAACCGCAATTGTCACCGCCGCAAAAAAAGAATACGGCGGCAGGGATGTCGTTTTCTGTGAAATGGACCCCGAAAAAAATCAGTTCAAAATTTTTGTCCGCAAGACCGTTGCAGAAGAAATTGAGGACGAATATAAACAAATGACGCCGGAAGAAGCACTTAAATATGACAGCAACGCCCGCGTCGGCGAATTTGTCGATATTCCGCTTCAGTCCAAAAAATTCGGACGAATAATCGCACAGAATGCAAAGCAAATTATAAGACAGGCAATCATAGACGCAGAGCGCGGTCAGGCGTATATTGAATTCAGACAGCACAATAAAGAACTTGTCACGGCACTTGTGCAGAGGGTCGACCCGCAGACGGGCAACGCCACACTTTCAATCGGCCACGCCGTTGCCGTCCTCCCGAAAGCCGAGCAGGTGCCCGATGAAGTTATAAGAGAGGGCGACCATATCCGCATATATATTGTTGATGTCAAGGAAAGCGAAAAAGGCGGCCCGAGGGTTATGATTTCACGCACACACCCGGGACTGGTTAAAAGACTGTTCGAAATGGAAGTTCCCGAAATATATGACGGAACTATACAGATAAAAGCCATTTCCCGTCAGGCAGGGTCGAGGACCAAAATGGCTGTTTGGTCGGAAAATCCCGATGTTGACGCAGTCGGCGCTTGTATCGGTCAGCGCGGAAACCGTGTAAATAAGATAATCGAAGAACTCGGCGGAGAAAAAATCGACATCGTCAAATACAGCGACGACCCGGCAGAGTTCATCACCGAGGCTTTATCGCCCGCAAAAGTTTTGTCGGTTGAAATCGAGAGTGAAGACCCGAAGGTCTGCAAAGCCACCGTTCCCGATTCACAGCTTTCTCTTGCAATCGGAAACAAGGGTCAAAATGTCCGCCTTGCCGTTAAACTCACCGGCTGGAAGATCGACATTCACCCCGAAAGCGGCTTTTACGGTGAAAACGAAGAACAAATTGTACTTTGAGCGGCTGACGGCAGCCTAATATATTGCGGCTGACGCCGCAAAGGGGATTGATTTTGCAATGAAACCGAAAAAACAGCCGATGCGAATGTGTCTCGGATGCGGCGAAATGAAAGAAAAGCGCAGCGTTATCAGGATAGTCAAAAATAAAGAGGGCGAAATTTTTCTCGACAAAACGGGGAAAGCCGCGGGAAGAGGCGCTTATGTTTGCCGAAACGCGGAATGTTTCGAAAAAGCACGGAAAGCCCGAAAACTCAGCCGCGCCTTTTCGTGTGAAATACCCGATGAAATATATGATTCGATAAAGGC
>CAVDRT010000165.1:0-9524 GCA_963611445.1 bacterium | reverse complement strand
CATTATTCTTGAAAGTTCGCCGCCGGAGGCAATTTTCGAAAGCGGGCGCGGCTCTTCGCCGCGGTTTGCGGAAACCAGAAATTCCAGCCTGTCGCAGCCGAATTTGGTGTAACTTCCTTCATCTGCGTTGATTTTAAAGACGACATCGGGCATTTCGAGAAATTGCAAAACCCCGCAAACTTTTTTTGCGAATTTTTCCGAAGCCGCCACTCTTGATTTTGTAAGTTTTTGACCTTTCAGATACACCTCTTCTTCAAGTGTGTCCTGAATTTTTGAAAGTTCGTTTATTTTTTCTTCGCCGTCTTGTGCCGCTCCGATTTTTTCTTTGGCTTCTTCAAGAAAGCGGAGGACATCTTCTTCGGCGGGACCGTATTTTTGTGTTATATCATAAAGAACGCTTAGCCGTTCTTCGATTAAGTCAAGTTCGTTTTTATCGAATTTGACGCTCGCCGCCAAATCCGACACTTCCGCCGCCGCGTCGCCGAGGAGCGAGGACAAATTCAAAAGATTTTCACTGATTTTTGAGGCGGATTTCAAAGAGTCCGACACCGCCCCGAGCTGCCGCGCAGCGTTTTCCGCGCCCGAAACCGCACCGCCGTTTTCATCGTCGCCCGAAAGCAGAAATGCCGCCGACGAAAGCGCCGAGGCGATTTTTTCACTGTTTAACAAAACGGTTTTTCGTTGATTGAGTTCGTCTCTTTCGCCCGGCTTAACGCCCGCCGCCTCAATCTCACGGACATTGAATTTATAAAGTTCGACCAACCGTTTTTCTTCGTCTGTTTTTGCTTTAAGATTTTTTAGTTCGCGCCTTGTGTCGCAAAGAAGTTTAAAAGATTTATAATAATCGGCGATAAGTTCCGAATTTTCGGCATAAGCGTCTATATAATGAATATGACTTTCCTTATCGAGCAGGGCCTGACTGTCGTGCTGACCGTGAATGTTGACAAGCATTTTCCCGATTGTTTTAAGGGTTGCCGCCGTGCTTATCGCACCGTTCACACGGCAACTGCTTTTGCCGTCCGCTTTAAGTATTTTCTGAAGCAGGACCTCCCCCTCGGGAGTTTCAAAGCCGAGTTCCGCGATTTTTCGGCAAATTTCTTCGCTCACATCGGTGAAAAGCGCCGAGACCGTCGCCTCCGGGCAGCCCGTTCTGATGAGTTCTTTTGATGTGCGCTCGCCCAAAACCGCATTCAGCGAATCGATAATTATTGATTTTCCGGCTCCCGTTTCACCGGTAAGAACATTAAATTTTTCCGAAAAATCTATTTCAGCCTCTTCTATAACGGCAATATTTTTAATATTTATTTTTTTAAGCACCCGAAATTCACCGCCTTTCAACAAAAAGCAAAATGCTTAAAATCACAAAAGTTTTGTGAGTTTCCCAACCAAAGCGGCAGCCGATTCCGCGTCCTCGGTAATTGCGAGAATCGTATCGTCGCCCGCGATTGTGCCGAGCAGTTCGTCGCCGAACATCATATCGATTGCGGCGCACGCGCCCGAAGCCGCGCCCGTATGGCATTTTATTATAACATCGTTAAGCGCCGATTTGATTGAAGTGACCGAGTTTGAGAATATGTCGGCATATCTTGACGAAACATCTCCGTTTTTCGCGCCGCCGCCCCTGACATAACGGTATCTCCCCTCGGAATCGAGCGCTTTAACAATCCGAAGTTCCTTTATATCCCTTGAAACGGTTGCCTGTGTGACCTTGAAATTTTCTGTTTCAAGCGCTTTTTGAAGGTCTTCCTGAGTGTCAATCACCTGATTTTCAATTATGTCAAGCAGTGCCTTTTGGCGTTGTTTTTTCATATCATTCACCCCATTTGAGCTTTTGTGAAAATGTTTTATAAAAAGAATTTTTTTCTATGGAAACAAGTTTTGCCGAAAGTTCGGATTTTTTTATAACTAAATCGGCGTTTTCCGAAAGGCTGACGACCTGTTCGCCGTCAATCGTCAGACAAACGCGCGTTGCATTTTGGTTGCCCGCCGAAATTTTGATGACATCTCCGTCACCGATTACAAGCGGCCGCGAAAAGAACGAATGCGGGCAAATAGGAGAAACGACCATACAGTTTATTGACGGGTCGACAACCGGTCCGCCCGCCGACATTGAATAAGCCGTTGAGCCTGTCGGCGTTGCGACGATAACGCCGTCCGCCCTGTATTTTATAATATTTCCGCCGCACGAAACCTTTATATCGACTATTCTTGACAGCGCGCCCTTGCTCACAACCGCGTCGTTAAGGCAGGTGTAATGCTCGCCGTCCAAAGCAACATCAAGCATCATTCGCTCGGTGATAAAATATTTGCCGTTGTTTATTTCCGAAATTCGCGCAAGTTCGTTGCTCTCAAGTCCTGCAAGATAGCCGACGCGCCCCGCATTTATCCCAAGCACGGGCTTTCCGAACCGCGCCGCGATTTTCGCAATGTGTATCATTGTTCCGTCACCGCCGACGGCGACAAGCATATCGCTTGACTTGATTTTATCTTCGCTTAAATCTGAATTGAATGTAACGCTGTCGATTTCATATTCGATTTTTTGCTTTTGAAGTTCTGCCGTAAGTTCCGCCGAAATTTTGTCGGCACTGCGTTTTTCGGAATTTGACACAATGTAAAATTTCATTGACGCACCTTCTGTTTTTTATTTATCAAGAGATTCGTGTGACATTTCAACAACATGCGCGGGCGTGACATCAGCCCTATACTCCCCTTTGCCGTCATTTTCGACGCAAACGAGATATTCAATGTTCCCCTCAGGCCCCTTTATCGGTGAAAAGTCAAGATTTTTTATTGAAAAGCCGAGTCCCGTCAACATTTCGGTTATGCGTGAAACGACCTCAATATGAACCGCTCTGTCACGCACGACACCCTTTTTGCCGACCTTTTCCCTGCCCGCTTCAAACTGCGGTTTTATAAGGCAGACCGCCCGTGCGCCTTCTTTCATAAGATTTTTCATAACAGGCGCAATTATCGAAAGTGAGATAAACGAAACATCGACCGAGGCGAAATCAAGTTCGTCGGGAATTTGCTCCCGCGTGGCATATCTGAAATTTGTGCGTTCAAGATTTATAACTCTCGAATCATTTCTCAGTTTCCAGGCAAGTTGACCGTAACCGACATCAATCGAATAGACTTTTTTTGCACCGTTTTGCAGCATACAGTCCGTAAATCCGCCGGTTGACGCACCTATATCGGCGCAAACGGCACCCGTGAGAGAAAGCCCGAAATTTTTCATTGCCTTTTCAAGTTTCAGCCCTCCGCGGCTGACATATTTAAGCGGATTTTCCCGAACTTCAAGCGCGTCATCAGGCTTTAACACCATTCCGGGTTTGTCGGCTTTTTGGTTGTTGACATAAACAACTCCCGCCATTATGAGCGCTTTTGCCTTCTCGCGGCTCGGCGCATAACCGCCTTCGAAAACGGCTGTGTCGAGTCTTAACTTTTCACCCAATTTTCTTTAACCTCTCTTTGAATTTTTGCCGTAATCGAATCGGCGTCAAGACCGTATCTCTTCAGTATTTCGGGGGCTCTTCCCTGCATCACAAATCCGTCAATCGCATTGATACCGAAGCGTCCTTTAAAGCCCGCCTCAAAAAGCCGCTCGGCGATTTTTTCGCCTATTCCGCCGCCGCGCTCGGTTTCTTCATATACATATATTTGTTTGAATTCTTTGAGTTTTTCGATAAGACGGGTTTCAAGCGGAAAAATTTTATTGAGTTTTATAACTGATATTTCAATCTCTGACTCTTTGAGCCGCCGGGCGGCTGTGAAAACTTCGTTTATCAAAGTGCCGTATGACAAAACGGCGATTTCGGAATCCCCGAAAACATCAAAATCTTTGCCCGTCGTGCGGTAAAATTCCGGGAGAGCGGGCTCTGCCCCCCTCGGATAACGCACAGCGGCAACACCGCTCGGCTCTTTGAGTCTTTCAAGGAGCGTATATTTTAAATCCTCATAACACGAGGGCGAATAAACCGTAATTCCCGGAACAGATGTCAAAAACGAGACATCAAACACACCCTGGTGCGTTTCCCCGTCATCGCCGACAATTCCTGCCCTGTCAACCGCAAATGTGACCGGAAGACCCGTAATCGCGCAGTCGTGTATTATTTGGTCGTATCCCCTTTGCAAAAAAGAAGAATAAACCGCAAAAACGGGTTTCATTCCGCCGGCGGCAAGGCCTGCCGCAAAGGTAACGGCGTGTTCTTCGGCAATGCCGACATCGAAAAATCTTTTTTTGTATTTCTCCGAAAAGTTTTTAAGCCCCGTTCCGTCCGCCATTGCGGCGGTGACGGCGCAAATTTTTTCGTCTTTTTCGGCGGCGGCGCACAAACATTCGCCGAACACGGAAGAAAACGATTCGCCGCCGGGGGCGACGCCTTTTGAAATGTCAAACGGTGAAACGCCGTGATATATTCCGGGGTTTTGCTCCGCGGGATAAAACCCTTTTCCCTTTTTTGTGATTATATGAACAACCGCAGGCGTGCCCAAATTTTTTGCGGCGTTAAAAGCCTCTTCCAGGTCCTTCAAATTGTGGCCGTCAACCGGTCCCAAATACGCGAGACCGAGGGATTCGAAAATATTATAGCCGTAATAAAACCGCTTGAATATCTTTTTGGAATTGAAAATGAATTTGTTAAGCGGTTTGCCGACAAGCGGGATTTTATAGAGAAATTTTTCTGTCCGTCTTTTCAATTTGTGGTACTTCGGGTCGAGCCTTATTCTCGTCAAATGCCTTGAGAGCGAGCCGACATTTCTGGAAATCGACATTTTGTTGTCGTTTACCACCACAACAAGTTTCAGCTTGTCCTTTCCGATTCCGTTAAATGCTTCATAGACCATTCCGCCGGTCAGCGCGCCGTCACCGATAATCGCAACGGTATATCCGTCGTTTCCCGAAAGTTCTTTGGATTTTGCAATCCCGTAAGCCACGGAAACGGACGAACTGCTGTGCCCCGTCACAACGGGGTCAAAACGGCTTTCCGACGGGCGCATAAAGCCCGAAATGCCTCCGCTTTGCCTTAAAGTGTCAAAACGGTCAAATCTGCCCGTGAGCATTTTATGCGTATAGCACTGGTGCCCGACATCGAAAATAACATCGTCGTTTTCTCCGCCGAAAACCTTGTGAACGGCGACAGTCAACTCCACCGCACCCAAATTCGACGCCAAATGCCCACCGTTTTTTGAGACGGTGTTTATTATTTTATCGCGCGCTTCCTCACACAAGGTTTCAAGCTGCTCATTATTTAATTTTGCAAGTTCTGCGGGCGAATTGACATTCCCCAAAATTTTATAATTCAAATAAAACGCCTTCAGTTCGTTGTTGGATATTTTAACTGCCGATTTTTATATCACTGTTTTAATATTTTCTTGAAACCAGAAAATCCGCCAAATCGCAAAGGTTTTTTGCGTCTTCACCGAAGATTTCAAGCGACGCTTTTGCCTTTTTTGTCAAATCTTCAACGGCACGCTTTGACTTTTCCATACCGTTGAAATGAAGATATGTTGATTTTGAATTTGTTTCATCGCTCCCCGTCGGCTTGCCGAGCGTTGCCGAGTCGCCCGTTTCGTCGAGAATATCGTCTTCTATCTGAAAAGCAAGCCCGATGAGTTTTGCGTATGTATCGGCGGCTTTAAGTTTTTCTTCATCAGCCCCGCCTATAATCGAGCCGATAACCGCCGCCGCCCTGATGAGCGCTCCGGTTTTCAGTTCATACATTTCAAGAAGCGCGTCAATATCTATTTCGTGATTTTCATATTTAAGATCAATCGTCTGACCGCCTATCATACCGTGTGCACCCGCACATTCGGATAAAACGGAAATCGCCCTTAGTTTTGTTTCGGCGGGGATCCCGTCGGATTTGGCGGCGGTTTCAAAAGCCTTTGTGAGCAGCCCATCGCCGGCCAACAGTGCGTTTGCCTCGCCGAACGCTATATGGCAGGCAGGTTTCCCGCGGCGGACATTATCATTGTCCATACACGGCAAATCGTCGTGAATGAGAGAATAGGTGTGAATCATCTCAAGCGCTGCGGCAAAATCGAGCGCGCTTTCATCTTTTCCGCCGCATATTCTGTTAAATTCAAGCAAAACGGCGGGGCGCAAACGCTTACCGCCGAGCATAACGCTGTAACGCATAGCGTCGAGTACAACTTTATAACGCTCTTCACCCGAAGTTAAAAGTTCGCCCAAACGATTTTCGACCAATTCACCGTAATTTTTCAAAAACTGCATTCTCAAGCACCTGCCTCATCAATTGTTGTGAGTTTTGTGACCGTGTCCCGCGCCTCATTCAAACAGTCGGCGCATTTTTTTGAAAGGTCTATCCCCTTTTTGAAAAGTTCAATTGATTCTTCGAGAGTACATTCATTGTTTTCAAGCATTGTGACGGTTTTTTCAAGTTCAGTCAACGATTTTTCAAAATTGAATTTTTCTGCCATATTACCCGTTCTCCAATCGGTTGTTTATTTCGTCTACTGTGCAGGCGGCTGTTCCGTCGCAAAGCGTGAGTTTGATTTTTTGACCCGCATTGAGATTTTGCGCCGAAATTATCGGTCGGCCGTCAACACTTATTGCGGCATATCCGCGGCCCAGTACTTTGAGAGGGCTCAGCGCCTCAAGTTTCGAAACTGCACCCACAAGACGGTTGTCATACCCCGAAAGTTTTAATTTGCAACTGTCGGTCAGTTTTCCGACCGTCCTCGAAAGCCGCTCGCTCAACGCGTCGACCGTATACATCGGGTTTCTGAAAGCCGCCGAGTTTCTGAGACGGCTGACCTTTTCATTCAATGTGTTTATTTTGAAAAGTTCTGTTTCAATCAAATCGCTGTAAAGCGAATTGAGTTTATCGGCGGTTTGCCGAATATCCGGCACGGCAAGTTCAGCCGCGGCGGACGGAGTCGGCGCGCGCAGGTCCGCCGCAAAATCGGATATTGAATAATCGGTTTCGTGACCGACCGCCGAAATAATCGGAATCGGTGACTCGGCAATTGTTCTTGCAAGGGCTTCGTCGTTGAACGCCGAGAGGTCTTCGGCAGAGCCGCCGCCCCTCCCTATAATAATAGTATCCGCTCCTGTTTTATAGACCCTTTTAAGCATTTTTATCATACTGTCAGCCGCCGCTTCCCCCTGCACCTGCACGGGGCAAATCATAATTTCTGCAAGCGGCCAACGCCTTGAAATTATATTTATAATATCCCTGACGGCGGCGCCTGTGTCGGATGTGACGGCGGCTATCCTTTTCGGGAATTTCGGAATCGGGCGTTTTCGGGCAGCGTCAAAAAGCCCCTCGGCTTCCAATTTTGCCTTCACCTGTTCGAAAGCCAGTGCCGCGGCGCCCGCCCCCTCCGGCTGCATATCCGAAACATAGAACTGATATGCTCCGTCGCGCTCATAAAGCGAAACGCGCCCTCGGCAGATGACGCTCATTCCGTCCTGCGGCTCAAATTTCAGCCGCGCGGCGTTTGACTTGAACATAGCGCACCTGATAAGCGCCGCGTCATCTTTCAGCGAAAAATAAATGTGTCCGCTGAAAGTGTTCTGTTTGCAGTTGGAAATTTCACCGCACAAAAATAAATTTGAAAGTTTTCGGTCGCCCTCCAAAGACATTTTGACATATCTGTTGAGTTGCGACACGCTCATCACAAAATCATTCACGAAGAATGCTCCGTTTCATATTTCATTTTGGCAAGGCACGCCGTGCCGACCGCATTATCTGACGAAAGTTCACAAGCGGCAAAGCGGACATTCGGAATTTCCGACAACCGACGCCTTATAATTGAGTTGGACGACACACCGCCGGCGAACAAAAACGGTAAAGGTCCGTGTTCTTTTCTTATGTTGTCGACAAGTTTTTCGAGAAGACGGGCAGTGTATTCAAAAATAAACCTCGCAATATCCTCCGGTCTCTCGCCCGATTTTTTCATTTTAAGGCAGATGTTTTCAAGACCCGAAATGTTGCAGTATGCCCCGTCAACGCTGAGTTTTATCGGTTTTGTGAGCCGCCCGGACGCCGCCAATTCGTCAAGTTCCGCGCCTGCGGGAAAGTTGAGCCCCAGCATAACGCCCGCCCTGTCGATTGCCTGACCGATTTTAAGGTCTTTTGAGCCGCCGATAACCTCGGCTTTAAATACGGTCTCAGGGTCTCTTTCAACCAAAACCGCCTCGGTTGTGCCGCCCGACAGATGAAACGCCGCAAAGCGCCCTCCAAAAAGTTCGTCATCGCCGGACGAGAGTATCGCCGCTGCAATATGCCCCGCCTGATGTGAAAAATCATATGCGGGAACGCCGAGCGCCGCCGCAATTCCCCTTGCAGCTAAAGCGCCTGCCAAAAAGCACGGCATATAACTTCCGCTCACATCGCGCGGCCTTGCCGAATATCCGACAGCGGTTATTTCGCCCGCCTTCCCGCCGAACTCATCAAATGTTTTTTCAATCAGTTCGGGCAAATCTCTCGTGTGCAAAAAAAGCGCGTCGCTTTGGCGAAGACCGAGTTCGCCTTTTTTGACGGCAAGCAGACGGCGGTTTGAAACAAAACTGCCGTCGTCTTTCAGAATTGAAACCGATGTGCGGTAATTACTTGTGTCTATCCCCAAAAAAGCCGGCATTATTCCGCGCCCGTTCTCGCAACCGTTCCGAGCACACCGTTGACATAAGAGGTTTCGTCCTCGGTTGCGAATTTTCTGCAAAGTTCGACCGCCTCGTTTATCGAAACGCTGTCGGGCACATCGTCAAGATATTTCATTTCATAAACGCAAAGGCGCATAACCGCCAAACAGACCTTTGAAATTCTCGAAAGCGTCCAGCCTTTCAGGTTTTCCGAAATGAGGCTGTCAATCTCCGTGAGATTGTCAAAAACCCCGTTCACGGTTTTTAAAATGTATTCATTTTCTTTAAATTCGCGCGCGTCTTTTGCGTTTTCGAGAATTTCGTCAACCGAAAGATGATTGATACTTTTTTCGAATATTATCACAAAAGCCTGTTCTCTGGCTTCTCTTCTTGTCACAGTGTTTACCTCCAACCGCCGATTAAGTTTTAAACAATTTCCGTCGGCTGCGGCGGCATTTAAAACGCGGCACGGCAGACGACCTGACAATACCGTTATTATACATCATATACATAATTATTGCAAGTTTTTTATACATTTTGAATGTATAAAAACCGCGCCGAAAATAATTTACTTGATTTAACTTTCCTTATGTTGTAAAATTGAATTGAATTTAAGTAGGCAGGTGAGCGCCGTGCTTTTGGCAATCGACATAGGAAACTCCAACATAACAATGGGTGCATACAAAGACGACAATCTTCTTTTTATTTCGCGCCTTGAAACCGACACAAAAAGGACCGAGGATCAATATGCGGTTGAAATAAAGGACATTATAGAAATAAACGGGTATGATTTTAAAGCCGTTGATTCCGCCGCTGTCTGCTCGGTAGTTCCGGCGGTTCAGGTTGCGGTTTGCAGAGCGATTGAGAAACTCTGCCGAATCACACCGTTTGTTTTGACGCCGAAAACAAAGACCGAACT
>CAVDRT010000164.1:0-22524 GCA_963611445.1 bacterium | reverse complement strand
GTTCCGTACATTGTTGTATTTATGAACAAGGTTGACCAGGTTGACGACCCCGAACTTCTCGAGCTCGTTGAAATGGAAATCCGTGAAACTCTCGATAAGTATGAGTTCCCCGGCGATGATACTCCTATCATCAAGGGCTCTGCTTTGAAGGCTCTCGAAGCTCCGAACGATCCGAGCGATCCGGCTTATGAGCCCATCAAAGAACTTATGGACGCAGTTGACGATTATATCCCGACTCCCGACCGTAAAGCTGACCAGCCGTTCCTTATGCCTGTTGAAGATGTCTTCACCATCACAGGACGCGGAACTGTTGCTACAGGTAGAGTTGAGCGCGGACAGCTCAAAACCGGCGAAGAAGTTGAAATCGTTGGTATCAAAGACACTAACAAAACTGTTGTTACCGGAATCGAAATGTTCCGTAAAATCCTTGATTACGCTGAGGCAGGCGACAACATCGGCGCCCTCCTTCGCGGTATCCAGAGAACTGACATTGAGCGTGGACAGGTTCTTTGCAAACCCGGCTCAATAAACCCGCACACCAAATTCCACGGTCAGGTTTATATCCTTACCAAAGAAGAAGGCGGCCGTCATACTCCGTTCTTCAACAACTATCGTCCTCAGTTCTATTTCAGAACAACTGATGTTACCGGCGTTATCCACCTTCCGGAAGGAACCGAAATGTGCATGCCCGGCGATAATGTTGAAATGGATGTTGAACTTATCACTCCTATCGCTATTGAAGAAGGTCTCCGTTTCGCTATCCGTGAAGGTGGCCGTACAGTAGGATCAGGCGTTGTTACAGCTATCAACGGCTAATTGCAACTAAATTAAATCAGTCTGTTTTCAGACTGTGCGTTCCCCCGTTCCTCTTTGAGGAGCGGGGGTTCTTTTTTGAAATCAATTTGAGTTCATATCAACAATATGACATATATAAATTTGAAAATCTACCGTAAACGACATATTTTTTGCAGCGCATTAACTATAATTGACTCTGACGGGAAATGAATGGATGGGGAAAACAAAAACGGAAGGTGTTCCAAAAATGCCAAATCTAAAAAATCTTCACCCAAATGACAAAATAAAACTCTGGCGCTCGGTCTGGGCGGTGCTGTTTCAGGTTTTTGCCGCCTTCTTCGGCTTTTTTTCAGCCCGTTGTGAGATTCTTAATTCAATGTTTCCTTTAGGACTCGGGTTTGCAGGCGGTGTTCCCTTGGAGTTTTTGCCGTCCGCTTCCCTCGGAGCCTTTTGCGGATACATAATTATGCTGATAAAGGGCGGCGGATTTTCGTATATCACGGCCCTTTTTGCCGTGAGCGGAATAAGGCTTATCGTTAAAAACCGAAAAAAACTGTCTCAAAACCCGATTTTTCGGTTTGGGATAATCACTTCTTTTGCAATAATATGCGGAGTTGCCGAATCGGGGAGCAATATAAATAAAATTGTAACCGTGCTGGGAGAGGGGATAATTGCGGGGGGCGAGGCGTATTTTTTGGCAAAATGTTCTGCGGCGAAATATTACGGCGGCAGAGGCAGCAGTTTTGACGAAACCGCAAGCCTTGTAATTTCCGCCTGTCTGATATTAACGCCGTTGTGCGGTTTCAAAATTTCCGAAATTTCTCTCGGCGAAATCGCGGGAATGATTTTGCTGCTTGTCGCCGCAAAGGCGCCGAGGTCAGGGCTGGGCTCGGTTTGCGGCATAGCGCTCGGGTGTTCCCTGATTTTTTCGGGAAACAGCCCAAAATCCGCAATAATAATTATGGTCTCGGGCGCATTTTGCGAAGTGCTTTCATCTTCCCCGAAACTCGTCCAAAGTCTGGGGCTTTTGCTGCCCTCAATTCTCACCGCTCTGCCGATGGGAAAAGACTCAGTTCAGGTTTCACTTCTCATTGAAGCGGTGGCAGCGTGTCTTGTTTTTGCTCTTCTGCCGATCGATTTGATAAACAAAACAAATTCGATTTTGGCGCCTCGCGCCGATATCGAAAATTTTGACGGATTGCGAAAAGCAATTGTTGATCGTCTCAGTTTTGCTTCAAGTGCAATGAGAGATGTTTGCGAAACTGTCGAAACAGTGTCAAAACGGCTTTCCGAACTTAATTCGCCCGATTTTGAAAAAGTGATGAAATATGTCGAAAACGAGGCGTGCCGCGGCTGCTCTTTTTTCTCAAAATGTTGGGAAATAAACCGCGCCGAAACAACCAAAGCAATGCTGAGCCTTTCATATTCTTTCCGAAAAGGCAATCCCGTGTCCGTCACCGAACTGCCTGTCAATTTTGCCGAGCGGTGTCTTAGACTTGAGAGGGTCGAAAATTCATTTTTTAATCATTTCGGGGATTTTTGCCGCAAAACTTCCGCTGAAGAACGCATCGGCGAGATGCGTGAAGTGGTAACGGACCAGTTTTTCGGAATGTCCGATATGCTCTCCGATATGGCTGACGAATTTCGTTCGGCACAAAAATTCGATACCGCAAAAGCGGCGGAAATCGTTTCGGCTCTCAAAACTCTTGATATAAATGCGGCGAGCTGCGGTTGCTGCACCGATAAGCACGGTCGAATAAACCTTGAAATCACTTTGGCGGAAGCACCGTCGCTGCCGTTTAACCGTTTGAGAGTTTTAAATCTTCTGCAAAATATATGCGGCAGGGAGTTTGAAACTCCGGTTCTCACAAAAGTCGGTGACGGAATCAGAATTTCGGTGGCGCAAAAGGCGAATTTTTCGGTCGAATATGCAAAAAGCAGTTATAATTGCAACAACAATATTTCGTGCGGCGATGCCGCCAAATGTTTCTTCGACGGCCGCGGCAGATTTTATATGCTGCTTTGCGACGGTATGGGCAACGGCGGCAGAGCGGCAGTTGACGGCACGATGGCGCTCGGGCTTATGGAAAGACTTCTAAAGTCGGGTTTCGGTTATGACTGTTCGCTTAAAATCATAAATTCGGCGATGATATTCAAATCCACCGATGAATCGTTGTCGACCGTTGACATTGCGTGTGTTGACCTTTTTTCGGGCGAAACCGAACTTTTGAAAGCGGGCGCCGCCCCGACAATCGTCAGAAGAAACGGCAGAACGGGGAAAGCCGAATGTCATTGTTTGCCGATTGGAATACTCAAAAGCGTTGAGTTTGACCGCGCCACCGTGACACTTGGCGAAGACGATATTCTGCTTTTGATGTCAGATGGCGCCGTGGGCGGCGGCACTGATTGGATTTGCGCCGAGATTGAAGCGTGGCAGGACGGCTCGGCAAAACAACTGGCAGATCATATTCTTAACTGCGCTCAAAAAAGGCAGGGCGCACACGAAGATGACATAACGGTTGTTTCGGCTATCCTGCAAAAGGCAATTTAAAATTTCTCCGATTTAATCTCCTTTCCTAATTCAGAATTTCTATCGCACAATCCGACAAAAAACGGCTAAAAGGTAAATATAACTATTGATTTCTGAAAAGCAATAAGTTATAATTACTGTGTTGTGTTTTAAGGTGTGCGAGGTTTAACTCTCGCTGACCTTA
This sequence comes from bacterium, assembly GCA_963611445.1. GTDB lineage: Bacteria > Bacillota > Clostridia > Oscillospirales > Acutalibacteraceae > CAVALG01. The sequence goes on along the minus strand of CAVDRT010000164.1, from coordinate 19,015 downwards.
GGCGTATAGTGCCCAATTTGTCCCGTATTTAGACTTTAAATTGTTTCGATAAAAATGGGGGCGAACAATCGTTGCAAGAGACATATTTTGTTGATATTCACGCACATATAGTTCCGAATGTCGATGACGGTGCGCAAACCGTCGAAGAAGCCGTAAAAATTGCAGAGGCGGCATATTTGTCGGGAACGAGGACGATTATTGCAACGCCGCACTATTATACCGCCGAAGACGCTCAAAACGAAATCGAAAAAAACTTTCGGGAATTGAGTGAAATCTTGCACAAAAAATTGCCGGAACTTGAAATTTATCTGGGCAGTGAAAATTATTTTCATCAGCAACTTGCCGAAGAGGTCAAAAGCGGTCTTTCGAGAACTCTTGCCGGCTCCGAATGTGTGCTTGTGGAGTTTTCAATTGATGCAAGGGCGGATTTTATTTTTAAATCGCTCTTGAGCCTTTTTTCAAGCGGGTATGAACCAATATTGGCACACGCGGAGCGGTATGCCAATTTAAGCGATGAAAATATTGAAAACATTTACGACCTAGGTGCTCATATACAGATAAATGCTTCGGCGATAACTGCCGGAGAGTTTAAAAGGCGGAGAAAGGTTAAGCGCTGGCTGAAAAACGGGTTTGTTGATTTCGTTTCTTCCGATTGCCACAGTGTGGCTTCAAGACCCCCTCAGCTTACGGATGCGTATGAGAAGGTTGTCAAAATGTGCGGCAGCGAATATGCCGATATGGTTTTCCGCGTTAATGCCGAAAATTTAATTTTGACAAAAAACGGGCAGCGCTTCATTTAGGAAAGGGATTTTATTATGCCGAATACGGATGTTAAAAACAATAAAAAAGAATTCGAATTGCTGATTTCTGTAAAAGATGTGCTTTATGTTGCAAAACAGAATTTTCTTATTTCAATTTTAATCGGGCTTGTTTTTGCCGCTATGTCGTTTGTCTATTTCGGGCATATCGTAAAGCCGTCATACACAGCAAACACGAAAGTGTATGTGCTCAACGGCACGATGACAACGGACGGAAACAAAAGGATTACAAACGGCGATATTTTGGCATATACCGAGGTTGTAAAGGATTTTCCCGATGTGGTAAAGAGCCGCACGGTTGCTCAGGAGGCCATTAAAAAATTGGGCTCTGATATGACTGCCGAGCAGTTGATTAAAAAAATAAATGCAACCTATTCAACCGATTCCCGCGTTGTTGTCATAAGTGCAACCGCAGGGAGTCCCGAAGCTGCAAAAAAGTTGGCGGACGAGGTGACAAATGCCGCAATAAAGAATATCAACAAAATATTCGGTTCGGAAATTGCCAGCATAATAGATAAAGCAAATCTTCCCAAATCACCGAGCGCTCCCCATACCAAGAGAAATGCACTTTTTGCTTTCGCCTGCGGATTTATATTAACAATTGCCGTGTCTTTCGCGCTTTACTGCTATAACGATACGGTGAAAACGGAAGACGATGTCAATAAATATCTCGACCTGAGCGTGCTCGGGGTGGTTCCCTCTTTTAAGAAAAATTCGCGCAGGGTTTGAAATAGGACTTTCGGTTATAAAAAATCGAAAGTCGGCATAGCCGGAAGGAAGATGCTTTCCGTCGCCGGTGACAGAATGGAGAATATGTATGAATAAGCATAAAGGCAAAAGAAGAATGTCATACGCACCGCCCGAATGGCTGAAAAAAGAAGCGTTTAACACCATAAAAACAAATATAGAACTTTGCGGAATGGATGTTAAAACCGTAGCCATAACAAGTTGCATACCAAACGAAGGAAAAACCGAGATTTCAATGAATACGGCAATGGCATTTGCAACTGCAGGCAAAAGAGTTTTGCTGATGGACTGCGACCTTCGCAAATCGGTTTTGGTGGCGCGCTGTAAAGTCCCCGAAGCAGCGCAATCTTCACTCGGTCTCACAGGTTATCTTGTCGGGAAAACCGATGCTGAAGAAGCGATCGTGCACACAAGAATCGAAGGGTTTGATATGATTTTTGCCGGCTCTTTCCCCCCAAACCCTGTTGACCTGCTTTCAGGCGAGCGATTTGCCCAAATTCTTAAATATGCGCGCGAAAAATATGATATTGTCATTCTTGACACACCGCCCGTCGGCGCGGTTATCGACCCGGTTATAATTTCGCATAAGTGCGACGGCACTGTTTTGGTTATTTCTTCGGATACAATCAAGAAAAAATTTGCTTTTCAAATCAAAAACCGCCTGCAGGCAGCCGATTGTAAAATCCTCGGTGCCGTAATCAATAATGTTCAGCAGAAAAAACACAAACATCATTATTACTACTATTATTACTATTATTCCAATGGTTCAAGGCGCAAGTCAAACAACAGTAACCGTGAATCTGAAGAATAAAACACATAAAAACCTCTCCCGCAACTCGATTGCGGGAGAGGTTTTCTGACTCATTTAAAAGTTTTTAATTTGCAAACAACGGTGTGGAAAGATAACGGTCGCCTGTGTCGGGCAAAAGCACAACAATGTTTTTGCCTTTGTTTTCAGGGCGTTTTGCAAGTTCAATTGCAGCCTGCACGGCGGCGCCCGAAGAAATGCCGACAAGCACACCTTCCTGTTTTCCGATTTCTTTTCCGGTTGCAAATGCGTCTTCATTGCTGACGGTTATAATTTCATCATATACGCCGGTGTCAAGCACATCGGGAACAAATCCGGCGCCGATTCCCTGAATTTTGTGCGCGCCTGCAACGCCTGTTGAAAGCACTGCTGAGGTGGCGGGCTCAACCGCAACAACCTTAACATCGGGGTTTTTGGATTTAAGATAACTGCCGACACCCGTGACAGTGCCGCCTGTTCCGACGCCTGCAACAAATATATCAACTTTTCCGTCTGTATCTTCCCAAATTTCGGGTCCTGTTGTCTTGCGGTGAGCTTCGGGGTTTGCGGGGTTTACAAACTGACCGGGAATGAAGCTGTTGGGAATTTCTTTTGCCAATTCATCTGCCCTTGCAATTGCGCCTTTCATACCTTTTGCGCCCTCGGTCAAAACAAGTTCCGCTCCGTATGCAGCCATAAGCTGGCGGCGCTCAACCGACATAGTTTCGGGCATTACGATAATAATGCGATAGCCTCTTGCGGCAGCAACCGATGCAAGACCGATTCCGGTGTTTCCGCTTGTGGGCTCAATAATAACGGAATCTTTTTTAAGCAGACCTTTTTCCTCGGCGTCATCAATCATTGCTTTTGCAATTCGGTCTTTGACAGAGCCGGCAGGGTTAAAATATTCAAGCTTTGCAATAATTTTTGCTTCAAGTTTGTTTTCTTTTTCAATATGTGTGAGTTCCAAAAGAGGGGTGCGGCCTATAAGTTGATCAGCTGATGTATAAATTTTTTCAGACATAATAATAATCTCCATTCTTAAAATTAAATTCGGTTTATTTTCTAAAAGTCATCCTACAACAACACATAGCGTTATACCCACCTTTCAAATAGGTTTATGCTATATTTATAACACCTTTTTCCTACCTTGTCAATAGGCTTTTAAGAAAAATATAGAAATTTTTTGATTTTGTTCAAATTTGATAATCTCCGACGCCTGAAGAGTCAATAAGATCTGCGATTGTCACACTGTCAAGATAGTTGCTGATGATGGTGTTGAGTTTTTCCCACATCGGCAAAGTCTTGCACGAAGCCGCTCGTTCACATTTGTTCGGCACGCAGTCAAGGCAGGCGACGGGTGCAATTGAGCCTTCCGTCAGACGCAGAATTTCACCTACCGTATAGTCTTTCGGCTCGCGGTTAAGTCTGTAACCGCCGCCTTTTCCGCGCAATCCGTCAATAATTCCGGCTTTTGAAAGTGTGACAATTATGCTTTCAAGATATTTTTCGGAAATGGATTGTTCATTTGCAATGGTTTTGAGCGGAACATACTCATTATTTTTATGATAGGCAAGTTCCACCATAACTCTGAGCGCATATCTGCCTTTGGTTGAAATCAGCATTTCTGTTACCTCACAAACGAAAAAAATTACATTCATATTATACTACGGGATTTATAGGAAATCAAGTAGGGCAAATAAAAATCCCCGTCGGATTCGACGGGGATAAAATTATCTTTTAATTATTTTGTGATAAAGTTTCGTCCAAAACGAAAAAGTTGCGGGCCAAGCAAGGCAGGCGAAAATTATAATAAGAAAATATCTAACGCAATCTGCGGCGTTCGAGCCCGAAAACAAGGAATAAAGCGGCGCTTTTAAAAGAGTTTTGATTAAAAAAACCAACAAAGCCCCGACAATCAGTTTGAAAAATTGGACCGGCAGCGGCGCCTTGACATCAAAATTTATAAATTTGCGTTCCGCAATTCTCGATACCGCAAGCCCAATCGAAATGCCAAGCACGGTATAAGCATTTTTTATTCCGTGAAGTGCAAGTTGGCTTCCGTCGCTTGTCGAGTTGCAATATATGACAAGACCGAGTCCGAGCAAAATCGGCAAGATAACCAGCAAAGTGTCGGCAAACGCGCTCTTGTCCGAAAGTTTCATAAGGCGGTTAATAAGAATCAGTAGGACTATGCTGATAATTATCGAAAAGAAGACATCGGCGGGCGAATGAACACCGAGATAAAGACGGGAAAACGCAACGGCTGCGGCGAGCAACCAAAAAACTGTTTTAACGGCAAATTTTTTAACCCCTGTTGAGAGCGAGCCGAAAAGCACAACCGAGTTTGCCGTGTGACCGCTCGGGAATGAATAGCCCGTGGCGGCGGGTTTTGCGGCTTCAACGGTCTTGAGCGTCGGGTCTCTCATCCACGGCCGCGCAACCTTGAAAATTCCTTTTAAAAACTGGTTTATCACAAGTCCGTAGGTGTCACAGAACGCCATATAATAACCGAGAGACTTGTTTATGCACCAAAAAATCGGGAGCATAATGATAATGGTCATTTCGGTTTCGCCGAGTTTGGTCACCGCCAGGAACAGTGTGTTCAGAAACGGCGTTCGGATATTTTGGAGCAATTTTAAAAAAGCCATATTTTTCTCCGTTATAAGTTAAGCACATTGTAATTGATTTTCGGCAGGTCTGTGTCAAGTCTGTAATTTTTGTTATAATAAGGGTCGCCTTTTCCGATAACGGCTGACCACTTTTTCACAAACATTGCATATTCGTTTGCAAATCTTTTCTGTTTTTCGGAATTTTCGGTGTCTTCCCCGCGCGATTTTGATTCATAGTGATATGCTTCAACATACGGGTTGTAAACAATCAAATAACCGAGTTCGCGCACCTTGAGACAGAAATCCACATCGTTGAAAGCAACCGCAAGTTTTTCGTCAAATCCGAGAACTTCGTTATATATTTTTCGGCTGACCATAAAGCAGGCGGCAGTCACCGCGCTGAGGTTTTGAACAATGTTTATGTAATCGAATTTATGGTATTCTTCGGGCGACATTTCTCTGAAACGGTGACCGGCAAGTCCGCGTGTGCCTATCGTGACACCTGCGTGTTGAATGGTTTTGTCGGGGAAATATAGTTTTGCCCCGCAAATCCCAACATCTTTTCTTTGAGCAAACATCAACATTCTTTCAATGAAATCGTCGGTCAAAAATTCAATGTCGTTGTTGAGCAAAACGACATATTCTCCCGATGAATTTTCAACCCCGAAATTTACAATTGCCGAATAATTGAAGTAATCTATTTTGAAATCAACAACCTTTATCCGCTTATCTTCACTTTGAATTTTCTTATAAAACTCAAAAGTTTCGGGTTTTCGGCTGTTGTTTTCGACAATTACCACTTCATAGTTTTCATATTTTGATTTTTTGATTGATTGAAGAAGTTTTCGGAGGTCGTCGGTGTGGTCCATATTCGGCACAACAAGCGAGACCGTCGGTGAGCCGATTATCTTATAGTCGATTTTATACTGTCCGTCATAAAGTCCGTTTTCTATTTCGTCGAATTCAAGGTTTTTAACACCGAGATATTCGGCAATAGCCCGTTTCTGGGCAGCGGTGTCAACGGGCGATTCCCAAACGGTTTCGTGATAGAGAATTTTCGGAATATGCCCTATAAGGCTTGTTTCGGCTGCCGTTCTCAGCGTCAAATTATAAATTTCCGCCCGAGGCGTCAAGTTTTCCGAAATGCCGCTGTGCGACTTTAAAAACGCGGTCTTAATTGCAATAAAATCACCGATATAATCTTGTGAAAGAAGTGTGTCTACGGCAAAATCGGGTTTAAAATGCGGTGCTTCCCGTTTTCCGTCAATCAATTTGTCGTTGTCGCAATAAATAAAATTATAATTGCCTTTTTCGATAAATTCGGTCAGTTCAAAGAGCGCAAAAGGCGCCAAAACAATGTTTTCACCGACAAGCAAAATATAATCACAGTCGGTCGGCAGCGGCTCTGACAGCTTTTCAAAAGGCAAAATCTCATAATTTTTATAAGTTCCGAGATTTATGCTGTCAATCAATTCACGGTTTTCGCTCACGCAGAAAATGGCAAATTTGATGCTTTGAAGAGAACGGTATTCCGCCTGTTTAAGAAGCCTTTTTTTGTCGGGCTCGTTGTTCTTCATCCAGGTTTCATATTCGTTTGCCACAGTCGGGGCCGCGCCTCTCATTCTTGCAATGCAGGCGGAGAAAAGGCCTTTAAATCCGTGGTTTTTAATATATCTGAATATCGATTTCAAATTCTCAAAATTTATCGCTTTGAGCAATTTTTTAACTTTTGACAGTATGGAACGCATCAAAAAACTTCTTTCACTTAGATTTTAAAAACTTCAATCGTCTCAAGGCGCCTTTTGCCTTTCTTTTGCAGAACCTCAGCAGGCGGTAAATTTTGCTGTGATTGTCCGTGGGTATCGGGGCTGCTGAAATGAAACCCTCCGAAATTTTCACGGCTTCGGCACTTGCCTTGAACGGCTCTTTTTTATATGATCTTTCAATTTCGGGGATATTATTATAATCGGTCTCAAGCATTTCTTTAACCGCTTTTAAAAACTGCTCAAAGCCTGCCCCGAGGGGATAATCTTTCATATAATTTTTTCCGAAATCCGACATTTTTTCGGCAATTTCAGGGTGGTCGACAATTTCGGCAATCGCCGAGGCAATTGCTTCGGGTGTGGGCTCGGCAAGCAAAACACCGCCGTCGGGCAGGTCATAAAGATTATTTTCCCTGTAAAGTTCAACAACAGGCAGACCTGCCGCCATCATTTCAAACGGAATTCTTGAGGGGTTGGACGCGCTCATACAAATTCCGACCCGGCACTTATTATAAAGTTCGTTGCATTTGTCGACCGGAATAATATGGAGGTTTTTGCACTCAAAATCAAATGCTGCAGGCACAGCGGAGCCGTAAAGATATATTTGAACATCGGGGCGCATAGCCTTGAATATTTTCAAGGCTTTAAGCCCGATGCAGTCGCATCTTCTCGGCTTTTCGGGCTGATAAACAAAGCAGACGGCATTTTCCTTTTTGACATTTTCAAGCGGTTTGTATACATTAAGGTCTGCGCCGAATGGGAATGTTTGCGCGGGCGTGTTGAATTCGGATTGCATTTTGTGTGCAAGCCATTTGCCGATTGTGACCGGCAAAAATCCGTAGCGATAGGAGTTTTCGGTGTTAAGATACTGGTCGCCCATCGGGAAAAACCAGGGCTCAAAGTCCTGAATGAAATACGCTTTTTTCTTTGCCGGCAGCCGTCTCACAAAATCAATTGTCTGCCAACCGGTCGCAAACATCAGGTCATAATCTTTTTTGATGTCAAACCCGACATATATTCCGGCGTCGCACGGTTCATACCATTCATTGATTTTGCGGCGTACCGTTTCGGCGGTCGAAACGCCGTCCTCTTCAAAGAATAAATCGCACTCATATCCGGCGCCCAGCAAAGCGTTGACATTTTGAATTATGGTCCTGTGGCCGCCGGAGCCTTTGCCCGGGTGAGGAATAACCCACGCGATTTTTGTCTTGCCGTTGTCTTTCGGCGGAAGCAGAGGATACATAAAACTTCTTCTGAGTTCCTGCTTGTCCTTTATTTTTCGGCTTAAATCATAGTTTTCCGAAATTTCGTCCTGAATTCGGCAAATTTCACCGAATTCAATTTCGGCTCTGACATCGGTGCAAACGGAGGAGCCGTGCTTTCTGTAATAGTTAAGCGGCTTGCTGCACCAACTGATTTTGCCGTTTTTCAGAACATTATAGTAAATATACCAGTCGCCCGCAACCTTGAATTCACCGGCTTTTTCAAAAATTTCTTTATAATCGCGTTTTTTCCACATAACGCTTGAAACATTAAGTATTGTGTTTGTCACACTCAAATGTTCGGTGATTTCTTTCTCGCCGTCCCATATATACGACTTGTTCCATTCTCCCGTGCGGCACATATCATATAAGTCGTCGGAACGGCTGCGGATAAGATTGTTTTCTCCGTCTATCCTTGCCGATTCGCAGTAGGAAAGGACGACATTTTCGTCGCTTTCAAATCCGTGCATAAGGTTTTCGACAAAATCGCTCTCGGCGCTGTCGTCCGCCTCCGCAATCCAAAAATAATCGCCCGTGATGTTTTGGAGCCCTTTTTGCCACTGCTTGAAAACACAGCCCCCGCTGTTTTTCTCATTTACAATGAATTTTGTTTTGACTTCGGGATATTCCGCGTTTATCTTTTTAAGTTTTTCGTTGATAACTTCAACGCTGTTGTCGGGTGAGCAGTCGTCAAGAATGACAATTTCATAAATCGGATATGTCTGCATTAAAACAGAGTCGATTCGCTCAATTATATATTCCGAATAATTATAGTTCGGAATAATAACGCTGACTTTTTTGGGGTTGCTCAGTGTTAATTTTTTCTTCCTGCTTTTGTATATGTCGATTTTTTTGCTCATTTTGTCCTCCTTAGCCCAAACTTTCGCAGTATTCTTTTGAAAATGTATTTAGCGGTTTTGTTGAGTTCCGCAGTCAACCTTTCGTTTTCCGATGTTTTAAAGTCAAGTTGATTTTGCAAAAGTTCAACAGTCGATTTTAGGTTTTCGTTTTCAAGGGCTTGATTATGGCTTCTGATTCCTAAATTTATCATTTCCTGTTTTGTTGCGTCAATGTCAAAATAGGGAACACGGCTGTAATAAGCCCATATTTCTTCGTCGCGAATGTTTTTTTGAAGTTCCTCATCAAGCTTTTTGAACAAATCGACATATTTGCCGAGACGGTATTTTTCAAAAAGTTTATCTGCGCTCACAAATTTGTGCAGCGATTTTGTGTATATTATGGATCTATACAGAATAAATTCCGCAGGCAGAGCCCGCTCGTTCCACTCTTGGTCGAAAACCAAAAATTCTCCGTCTTTAAAGAAACAATTCTTGAAAACCAGGTCCCACAGCCCGTTTTCGAGAAAATGCAGACCGTCGATAATTTGGGGATTGTCGGATTCAACTCCGTATTTCGCGAAAACGGTCTTTTGATAATCGTTTTCCCGATAAGAATCTTTTGTTATGATTTCAAAATATTTGTCAATCAAATCAAAAAACGATTGACGGTCTTCGCTTTTGAGTTTTTCAATCAAAACATTGTCAAAAAGATATTTTTGTTCAATATAACGGCTTTTGATTTTTCCGTTTTCAATATAATCGGGCGTTTTAAGACCTGTATTTTCGAGGATTTTAATGTTTTCTTTGATGTTTTCAAGGTGCTTTTCCGCCGCCTCGCTCACACACTGTTTTTCAACATAATCGTTTGAAATTTTGGTTATAAGTTGATATTCTTTTCGGCGTAAATTGTTAAACGAAATATAATTAAATGTTTTATCGACCTCCAAGGGGCATATTTCAACAATGAAAGAATTTGCAAAAAACGAAAACGCTTCCCTGTCGGTCTTTAAAATCTCTCTCAACACATTGACTTCGCTGAAAAGAATGTCGGAATTTTTGCAATAATACGGGTCGTATTTGTCAACGGTGGCGTATTCCGGCGGCTGTTCGTCGGTGAAAATCACATTGGGTTTTCTGTAATCGGGCAGCGGATAATAAAATCTGTAATTAAAACCGCTTTTCTGAAGAATTTTGCGGATTTCATTTTTTGTATAAGTATAGATTTTCTCGGGCGCGCCGTTATATCCCGTGAAACTTTGAAATTTTTGCCCCAATATATTTTCGGGATTTCCCGCAAAAAATCTGAGGGCGAATTTGTTGTCAAGCGCAACTATAAACCGTCCGTTTTCTTTAAGGTTGTTTTTTAAAAGTTCGATAGAATTTAAAAGTCCGTTTTTATAAACCAAATCGTCGAAAATAATATAATCAAATTTATCCTCTTTCGGCGGCAAAGCGGAAATATCCGCTTCAAGCACACTGCTGCCCTCTTTAAAAGGATACCACATCAGCGTTTTCGACATTTTTTTGAGTGCCATAAACAGTTCCCTTCTTCACCAAATGTGAACAGTTTGGTTTCCGTCCTTTTCAATAACATTTTTCCGAACTCCGAGTTCTTCGATCCATTTTCGGGTTTCGAGGGTTTTCCAAGGACCTGTGTTTTTGCCGGACCCGGAATCGTTTTCCCAAAGCCAGTCGGGTGTCGGCCAAAAGCAGATTTTCGGGCTTACAAGGCGGTAGAGTTCTTCGGTACCTCCGTTTTGCCCGTGGTGCGCCATTTGGACCGCATATGACGCGAGTTCCGCGCCGTAGGTATCGATAAGTTTTTCCGAGGATTCGGCGCCCGTATCCCCCAAAAACAAAATTGATTTACCGTTAACGCTCATTTTGAAAACCATACTTGAATTGTTGAAAGCGTTTGCGGTTATTTCGGGGTTTTTAACGCCCAAAATCGAAATTTTTACATTGTCAATGTCAAAATTTTCGCCGAGAGTTACCTCGCGGCAGTTTTTTGAAATTCGTTCATTGTTTATCGCTTTATAAAAACGGGCAGCTTCATTTGCGCGTGCCGGCTCATATTTTTCATACCATTCGGTTTCATTTGCGGTGTAGAGTATTTTATCAATTTCAATGTCGGTGTTTTCAATAACATCTTCAATCACGCTTGCATGGTCTTTGTGCGGGTGGGTGATAAACCAATAATCAACTTTACCGCCGGATTTTTCGATGAAATCAATTGCATTTTGCGCGTCGTCGTCCGCTCCGCCGTCAATCAAAATTGTTTTTCCGCCGTGGGTTTTGACCGCATAGCCCATCATTTGCGAATGTCCGCTGTTTCCGAACTGGGTGATGTAAACGCCGTTTTTATATCTGACGGCGGTTAAAACCGCCGTGAATACAATGAGCGCCGCAATCAAAAGAGAGAACGCCGCCGTGACTTTCAGTTTGAGTTTGCCCCGTTTTTTCATTTTTCTTCCTTTTCTATCGTGATTTTTGAATCGATTTTCAAAATCCCGACGGTATCTTTGGTGGACATCACTTCAATCAAAAGCGCGTCGTATTTGCGGTCGAGCACTTCAAGTTCGCCGCGGCTGTCAAAATGCGTGCAGCTGAACGAAAGGGTGTATTTACCTGCCGCAACATTGAAAATCTGCTCAAATGTGACCGTCGCAACCGTGCCTTTTTTATATGTTCCGGTCACAATTTTTTCAATGAGAGTGTTTGTTCCGCTGATGGGAAGTCCTTTGAAATCCTTGAGGGTCATTGTAAAAATCGGGTCTTTAATATCCTTTTTGAACAGGATTTTCGATTTCAGAGTGACCTTTTTGTCGTTTTCGATTGTCGGCACCAAATTGCCTTCCTCGTCAAACACACCGTAGTCGATAACCTCAGCGTCGCCCGTGCCGTAGGTGATGACATCGGGGTTTTCGTTGATTGCGGATTTCCAGGTGTTTTTGTCTTTGGAAATGCCCTTTTTCTCGCCCTTTGCGGTGCTTTTTGAGTCTCCGCCGTCAAGTCCGACAATGATTTTCTTGTATTTTTCAACGCCTTCTTTAACTCCGCCGTCGAAAATCTTTTTTCCGCCGCTCAATATGATTGAACGGGTGCAGTTTCTCAAAACATCGTTAATGCTGTGCGTAACAAAGAGAATTGTTTTGCCCGCTTTTTTGAACTGTTCGAATTTTTTGAAACACTTGAGCTGGAATGCCATATCTCCGACCGAGAGAACTTCGTCAACAATGAGTATATCGGGGTCGACATTTATGGCGCAGGCAAACGCAAGCCGTGCGAACATACCGCTTGAATAGGTCTTAACAGGTTGATAAAGGTGGTCGCCTATATCCGCAAAATCAATAATATCCTGCTTTTTTGCGTCAATTTCTTCTTTCGAAAGCCCGAAAACCTGCCCGTGCTGATAAATGTTTTCTTCGCCCGTGAGTTCGCTGTTAAAGGCTGTTCCGAGTTCAAGCAGGGAACTGATTTTTCCCGATTTCTCGATTGTTCCCGAGGTCGGCGTCACAACGCCCGTGACCATTTTAAGCAAGGTCGATTTTCCCGCTCCGTTTCTTCCGAGTATGCCGAGAATTTCGCCTTTTTTAAGTTCAATATTAAAATCGTCAAGCGCGACAAACGATGTGTGCCTGCTGTACGACGGGAGAATCACTTCCAAAAGGCGGTCTTTTTTTCTCGCGAACATTTTGTATTCTTTTGTGAGTCCTTCTATTTTCAAAACAACTTCGTTGCTCAAAGTGTTGTTTGAAGCGTTTTCGTTCATATGGTTTTTCCTCTCTTCTTAAAGAAAAATCGCGGTTTTCGGGCGAGTCATCAAAGCACATCGGCAAAGTCTTTTTTGCCGTGCCTGAAAACATAGTTGCCCCAAGCGAACATAATAATTGTGACCGCCCAGAAAAACACGGTGTAAAGTCCGTGGGCGCCCGAAATTATCTTTGTCGTTCCCATAAAACAATCTCTGAATCCGGTGACAAGATAGGTGAAAGGCATACATTTCATAAATCTTGTGATTGTGTGATGTTCGGCTATCATTGAAATATCCCAAACAACAGGCGTGAACCACATACCTATCTGCATAATTATTCCGAGCAGGTTTGCAAAATCGGGAACAAGCGTTGTTATCGCCGAAGTTATGCGGGTTATCGAAATTAAAAAAGCATAAAGGGCGATGATAAAATATATAAGTTCCAAAATATTCGGCATAAAACCGAAAATAACGCAAACCACGGTTGCGATTATCATTAAAAACAGAGCGACAAATGCGTTTGCCATAAGGGATATAAGCGGAATTATGTCAACGGGGAATACAACTTTTTTAACAAGATAACTGTATGCCCTGATTGAATTGCTGGCGCCGAGAATACCTTCGTTTATCGCCATCCACATAGCCATACCCGGCATAAACCACACAACATAGGGCGCGCCGGCAGGACCGCCCGTTTTGAATATATATTGGAAAACGACAACATACATCATCATAAAGACAAACGGCTGCAAAAATCCCCAAATACTGCCGAGACTTGTGTTTGCAAACCTGTTTCGGAAATCGTTTTTTCCGAGCTGCCAAATAAGTTTTTTGTTATTCCAAACTGTTTTTAAAAAATTCAATCTTTGCACCTTCCGACAAGCCGCCTTTTCGGGCGGAAAATTTGTTGCCCGTTAATGTTTTGTGATTTTATCCTTAAATATAGTTTTTTCGGAAGAATAACACCCAAACGGGCTTATTCCTCTGTTCCGCCGTCCGCGCCCGTGACGCTGTCGCCTGTGTATGAGTTGACATCGATTTTGATTTTTTTGTCAACCATAACCCGACCGGTCGACGGGGAAACCGAAACGATTGTTCCCGGCAATTTGGTGTCGTCGTATCTTTCGCTGACTTCGATGTTCTCATAAGAAAAGCCGGCTTTGATAAGTTCAATTATAGCCGAGTTTTTGTCCATTCCGATAACATTAGGTATGCTGACGGTGTCGGGCCCGAGACTTATCACCAGCGTGACTTCTGTATCTTTTGTGACATTTGTTTCTTTCACGGGCGACTGGCTGATGACTTCGCCTTTAGGCACAGTGTCGCTGTATTGCTTGGAACCGATTGTGATTTTATAAACATCATTGTTTTCGTCCGAGACAATTTGCTGGTATGTAAGCCCCGAAAAATCGGGAACGGAATAATATTTCACATTTTCGGAGGGCGCCTCGCTGCTTTGGTTGAGCGAGGAGGAAATGTCCGGCAGTTTGCTCGAAGAATTTGCGTCCGGCTCCGTGCCGCGCTTCACCGCGAATTTTATGCCGGCCGCGGCGGCTGCCAGAACAATAATTGTGAACACAGCGGCAATAACGGCATATTTGGCATTTTTGCTGCCGCTTTTTTCTTTTTTCTCGGCTTCCTTTTTTGTGCTTTGAGCCGATTTTTTGGATTTCTGCCGTCTCGGTGACGGACCGGTTGAAAGAAAAATTTCTCTGATTTCGTCAATGTCGCTTATTCTGTCCGCAGGGTCAAGCTGCAGGCAGCTTCCGAGCATTTCAAGCGCCGCCGAGGGCAGCGCCTCCGCCGTCTTTGCGGGAATTGACATTTTGTCTTCTGTGAGTCTTTCGGTTGCTTCAAGCGGCGGATTGCCGACCAGAGCCCTGTAAATCACGGCGGCAAAACCGTAAACATCTGTGGCGGCACCCACTTCGCCGAGTTTTCCGTACTGTTCCGCAGCGGCAAAACCGGGGAAGAGTTGAGAAGTGACGGGGCTGTTTGCCACTCTTGATTCGGGAATACAAAATCCGGCTATTCTTAGTTTGCCGTCTTTCCCGACAAGCATTGTGTCGGGGGACAACCCCATATGTATTATTCCCTTTGAGTGCAGTTCTTTAAGTGTCGGTATGGCGGTGACAAAAAGTGATTTTATCTGCTCCCAGGTGAGCGTTCCGCCGTTTTTGATGAGAAATTCGCGCATTGTGACAGACGGCACATCTTCGCCGACCGAATATGCCGTTCCGTTCATCTCAAAAATATTGACAATGGGAATGAGCGCGGGCATATCCTTTAACGCATAGAGCGATTTGTGAAGATTAATGAATTTCATCAGGCACGAATTGTAGACGAACTTATTGTCTTCGTTAACCGAAACGGTGCCGTCTTCGTTTCTTGTGCAAAGTCCGGTCGGGAAAAATTCGCGCACTCTGACAGTCCTCATTGTCGTTCGGTCAAACGCAATGTATGTTGCGCCCTCTCCGTTTGATTCAATAACTTTTCCGATGAGGTATCGCTCTGCCAGGATAAATTCGCACGGCAGCATATTTTCGGGATTGACAGTGTCAATGTCGCCTCCGCAAACGGGGCAAGGCTGGTTTGCGGGAACTTCATTCATACAGCCGTAGCAGATTCTCATTTTTTCTCTCATGATTTATGTTCCTTTCAAATCAAGGATATTTAGGGGGGCGGAATTATAAAATCCCCTGTTCGTCAAGCGGAAGCGAAAAACTCTCTAAGAATTCTTCCATAAATATATCTGCCGCCGGCATATTAAGCGAACGGATTTTTTCTCTTGTCGATTTTTCCGCCGCGGCGAATTCGCGGTTGCCCATTTTGAGTTCTTCAAGGCATTTGATGAGCGCCGAAAGCTTGTCCGCCGCTTTGACGATTTTCAAAAGTTCTTCGTCCTTTTCGAAAAAAATGCCGCGGAAATCTTCCGTCATATCTTCGGGCGCGAGCGACAGCATTTTGTTTATCGCTTCGCTCTCGATTTTTTTGTAGGCGTCGGAAATATCCTTGTTATAATATTTCACAGGCGTCGGCAAATCGCCGGTTATGATTTCGGGCGTGTCGTGGAAAAGCGCCAAAACCGCCGCCCGTTCGGCGTTCACCTTCTTGCCGAGCCGCCTGTTTGAAATAACGGCGAGCGCGTGTGCGATAAACGCCGTTTCAAGAGTGTGTTCGCTCAGCGTTTCTTCTCCCAGGTTGTGCATAAGCGCCCAGCGGTCAATATATTTCATTCGAAAGAGCATTGCGTAAAAATGCGAACTCATATAAAGCGGACCTCATTTTCTCTATAAATATAACATTATATCATTCTTGATTATTATAACATAAAATGATACAATATCAACAGAAATTATTTTCTGGAGCCTTGTCGGCACAAAAAGACGGGTCTCGGCAGAACGGAGATAGATTATGAAAATTATAAACCGCACAAAAAAACGGGAACTGAGAGCGGCAACATTTTTTTGCGCGCTGCTCACGGCAACGCTTATGTTTTTGCCGTCGATAATTTCGGGCGGCGGATATTTTATCTTTTTCGGGGATTTCAATGTTCAGCAGATACCGTTTTACAAAATGTGCCACGAAGCGGTAAAACACGGCAATTTCGCCTGGAGCAGCACAACGGACCTCGGCACGGGATTTGTCGGAGCGTACAGTTTTTATCTTCTCGGCAGTCCGTTTTTCTGGCTGACAATTCCGTTCCCGACCGATTTTGTGCCATATCTTATGGCACCGCTGCTTATTTTAAAAATATCTTTGGCGGCGCTCACGGCTTATCTTTATATCAGAAGATTCACAAAAAATCCCGAGCCCGCAATGCTCGGCGGACTTTTATATGCTTTTTCGGGTTTCAGCGTTTACAACATCTTTTTCAACCATTTTCACGAAGCGCTCATTGTTTTCCCGCTTGTTCTTTTGGGGCTTGAAATGCTCGTCGGCGAAAATCGCCGCGGAGTGCTCTGTTTTACCGTGTTTTTGGCGGCGACGGTAAATTATTTCTTCTTTTTCGGAATGGTTGTTTTCACGGTTATATATTATTTAATCAAACTTTGTTCCCATTGTTGGAAATTTAAATTCGATATATTTATGTCGCTGATTTTTGAGTGTGTTTTGGGGCTTGCCATGTCGGCGGCGCTTTTGCTTCCGTCGGCGCTCTCCGTTCTCGGAAATTCACGGCTGAGCGAAATCTTGCACGGTTGGGGTGCCATATTTTACGGAAAAGAGCAAATCTACGGAAATATAATAGAATGTTTCTTTTTCCCGCCCGACCTGCCTGCCCGCCCCGTTTTCTTCCCGGGGGCTGATGTCAAATGGTCAAGTCTCGGCGGTTGGCTGCCGCTTATGGGTATGGTCGGCGTTTTCACCTGGATGCAGGGAAAAAAGGGCCATTGGCTCCGCCGCGTTATCGGGACTATGATTTTTATGGCGCTCGTTCCGATTCTCAACAGCGCGTTTTATATGTTCAATACGGCATACTATGCCAGATGGTTTTATATGCCGATTTTGATGATGTGCCTTTCAACCGCTATGTCGATTGAGGACCGAGAGGTCAATTGGTGGTCGGCTTACCGTTGGTGCCTTGCGATAACTCTCGGCATCTCCCTGGTCGTCGGGCTTTTTCCGTCCGAAGATTCTTCGGGCAAATTGCGTTTGGGGCTTTATACCGAATCAGAAGACGGGCTGTATTTTTACAGATTTTTGGTCACGGCAGGAATCGCGCTTCTCTGCCTTGCCGTTCTCGCGGCGCTTATTCCCCTCATAAAAAAGCGCGCGCGAACTTTTTGCCGCGCGGCAATACCGCTTGTGTGCGTGATTTCGGTGCTTTACGGTGCGTTTTTCATCACAAGCGGAAAACAACATTCTTATTCCGACGAAGTTATGATAGATTCGCTGATAGAGGGGAGTGTCGACCTTGAGGGCGACGGCGGATTCAGGGTCGACACATACGATTGCGTCGATAACACCGCAATGTTTTTGGGGCTTCGCTCAATCAATTGTTTCCATTCGGTCGTTTCCCCGTCAATAATCGATTTTTATGATTTTTTGGGAATTGAGCGATCGGTCGCAAGCCGCCCCGAAACTTCTTATTATGCGATAAGACCTCTGCTTTCCGTAAAATATGTTCTGAATCTTGAAGGCGAAAATGACTTTGAAACCGAGAACGGCACCCGTATGAAAGGTTACAGATATGTCGGAAGCCAAAGCGGACACCGCATTTATGAAAATCTTAATTATGTTCCGATGGGCTTTACTTATGACTATTATATGACCGAGGACCAGTGCGGTTATTTCGGCAGTGAACACCGTTCCGAAATGATGCTTAAAGCTCTTATGCTCAACAAATCGCAGATAAATAAATATAAGGGAATTCTCAAAAACATTGCCGAAGATTATGACCTCGGAAATGTTTCGTCCGACAGCGAAAAAACCGAAATAAAGTTTGATTATGAAACATACGCCGAAGACTGTGCAAAACTTTCCGAAAACGCCTGCAGTGATTTCCGATATACAAATTCGGGATTCGAGGCGGAAATAACTCTCAAAAAAGATAATCTTGTTTTCTTCTCGGTGCCGTATGACGAGGGATTTTCAGCCACCGTTAACGGAAAAGCGGTTCAAATCGAAAAGGTTGATAAGGGATTTATGGCGGTCGCCTGCGAAAAGGGCGAAAATAAAATTGTTTTCACCTATAAAACCCGCGGATTGGCGCTCGGCTTAAAAATCAGTGCCGCGGCGTTTGTGCTCTTTGCGATTTATCTTTCGGTCACGGCGGTTATTCGCAAAAATCACCCCGAAAAATTCTTTGTTCCCTGCCCCGAAACCGAACTTTTGAGAGAAAAGTTCGAGCGTTATCAAATAGCCGACACATTGAGCGAAACGCCCGTAAAAGACGAGCCTGACAATGAAAATCCGTCACCGACCGACGATGAGGAAGACGCATTTTTCAACAAAATCGATATTTTCGACGCCGACGGCTGTTACAGCGGAATCGAGGGCGGATTCACGGTCGACGAAACCGTTCTGGACGACGAATTGCCGAGCGGCGAAAAAGACGGGGACGGCAAAGAATAAAGCAAGGGAGGGAAAACCGCAATATGCCAAAGTTTTTTAAAGAAAATTTCGAACAGGCGCCGTTTATCGACGGGCTTGACGCTTCGCATATTTCAAAAGTGCTCAGAATGAAACCCGGAGAATTTCTCACGGTGTGCGACACAAAAGGGTTTGATTATGAATGTGTGATAACCGAATCGCGCCCGGAACTTGTGAGTCTTAAAGTCGAAGAAAAGCACAGAAACGAAACCGAGCCGCAAACAAAACTCACGCTTTTTCAGTGTTTGCCGAAAAGCGATAAAATGGACCTGATTGTCCGCCAGGCAACCGAGATAGGCGCGGCGGCGGTGGTCCCCGTTTTATCCGAAAGGTGCGTTTC
>CAVDRT010000163.1:0-4646 GCA_963611445.1 bacterium | reverse complement strand
TTTTGAGCACTTTTGAAACATTTATTCCTTTTCCGCCAAAAAACACACTTTCGCTCTCCGCACGGTTAACTCCGCCTTCGGCAAGTTCATTGAGAAAAATCAGATAATCCACCGCAGGATTTAAGGTGATTGTGTAAACCATTAAAATTCCCCTTTTATTTTGGCTGTTTAATTCTGCACTTTATTTATTTTCCCCTTTTTTAAAATAATATCACCGAAATTTTTAAATTATAAAAAACGGGCCGCAGAATAATCTGCGACCCTAAAAAGGAAAGGCTGAAATTTATTTTTTATGACACGCACCCGCCATCGGACAGGAAGCGCACCCGCCGCCACAGGAGGATTTCGCCTTCTTTCGGCTTTTTATCATACTGATGACAATGGCGGCTACAATCGCCAAAAGTATTACCGCAACGATAATTGTTCCGGCGTTTTTTGCCAAAAAGCTCAACATAAAAATTCCTCCTTAAATTTTGATTTTTTATTTTACAAGTACTTTTGCTTTAAGTTTGGTGGATTCTTTATACGGTTTCGCGAGCATATAAACAATGAACGCCAAAACGAGAACAGCAAAGATGAGACCCACAACATTGATGTTGCCCGTAAAGATTCCGCCGAACTGGTTAATCATAAGAGCGATTGCATAAGCAAATATGCACTGATAGCCAACCGCAAACCAAGTCCATTTAGCAGAGTTCATCTCTCTCTTGATAGCGCCGATTGCCGCAAAGCAAGGTGCACAAAGGAGGTTGAAAACAAGGAATGAATAAGCGGTGATTCCTGTGAACTGTCTGGCAATTTCAGCCCAACCGTCGGGATAAAGGATACCCATTGTTCCGACGATGTTTTCTTTTGCGACAAGTCCGGTAATCGAAGCAACAGCCGCCTGCCATTTACCCCAACCGAGAGGAGTGAATATCCAGGCAATTGCGCCGCCGATTTTGGCAAGAATAGAAGAGCCTATCTGGTCTTCACTCAACATACCGAACGAGCCGTCTGCCCAGCCGAAGTATGTTGCAAACCAAACAAATATTGTTGAAAGAAGAATGATTGTTCCGGCTTTCTTGATGAACGACCAGCCGCGTTCCCACATTGAGCGGAGAACATTTCCGAGAGTCGGCCAGTGGTATGCGGGCAATTCCATAACAAACGGTGCAGGGTCGCCTGAGAACATTTTTGTTTTCTTAAGCATAATACCCGAAATGATTATTGCAGCCATACCGATAAAGTATGCGCTGGTGGCAACCCAGGCGGATCCGCCGAAGATTGCACCCGCAATCATTGCGATAAACGGAACTTTTGCGCCGCAGGGAATGAATGTTGTGGTCATAATCGTCATACGGCGGTCGCGTTCATTTTCAATTGTTCTCGACGCCATAATTCCGGGAATTCCGCAACCGCTTCCTATAAGCATAGGAATAAACGATTTACCCGAAAGACCGAATTTACGGAATATTCTGTCAAGCACGAATGCGATACGAGCCATATATCCGCATGCTTCAAGGAATGCCAAGAGCAGGAACAAAACAAGCATCTGCGGAACAAACCCGAGAACAGCGCCGACACCGGCTACGATACCGTCATTGATGAGTCCGCCGAGCCACGGGGCAGCATTAACTGCGTCAAGTCCGTCGCCGACAAGCACCGGAATACCGGGAACCCAAACTCCGTAATTTGCCGGATCAACACCGCCGTCATATTTTTCATACGCTTCGACAGCTGCGTCGAAATCAGCAATTTTTCCGGTTTCTTCAGTTGTTTCGAGGGTTTCTTCATCTTCAAGTGTGTAATCAAAACTTGTGAAATCAACTTTCTTTTCAAGTGCTTTGAGTTCTTTGACAGCAACCTTTGCGTCAAAATCATCGCTTTCCTGGTCGAGAGCGGCTTCAACCTTTTCGGTATCAATGCCTGCTTCGTTTGCTTTTGCAACAAAGCCATCGATAATTGCGTCCGTGTCGCCGTATTCTTCCTCGGCGTCGGCGGTTGCGGATGAGCCTATTCCGAAGAGGTGCCAACCGTCACCGAAAAGTCCGTCATTTGCCCAATCGGTCGCGGCGGATCCGACGGTTGCCATTGAAATATAGTAAACCAAGAACATTATAACCGCGAATATCGGAAGACCGAGCCAACGGTTTGTGACAACTTTATCGATTTTATCTGAAGTTGAAAGTTTGCCGACATTCTTCTTTTTATAACAAGCCTTTATAATTGAAGATATGTAGACATAACGCTCGTTTGTGATTATGGACTCCGAGTCGTCATCCAATTCTTTTTCAGCGGCAGCGATATCCGTTTCAATGTGTTTCATTGTCGCGTCGGGAATATTGAGCTGTGACAAAACTTTGTCATCGCGTTCAAATATTTTTATCGCATACCAGCGCTGTTGTTCTTCGGGCATATTATGGACAGCGGCTTCTTCAATGTGAGCCAGAGCATGTTCAACAACGCCTGTAAATGTGTGCTGCGGAACGGTTTTTGTGCTCTTTGCGGCATCAATAGCGGCTTCAGCAGCCTCCATAATTCCCGTGCCCTTCAATGCGGAAATCTCAACGATTTTGCAACCGAGTTGACGGGAAAGTTCGGCAGTGTTAATCTTGTCGCCGTTCTTTTTGACAACATCCATCATGTTGATGGCGATTACAACCGGTATTCCGAGTTCGACCAATTGAGTGGTCAAATAAAGGTTACGCTCAAGGTTGGTGCCGTCAATGATGTTTAAAATTGCGTCCGGTCTTTCTCCGATAAGATAGTTACGTGCAACAACTTCTTCCAGTGTATAAGGTGACAGCGAATAAATACCGGGAAGGTCGGTTATGACCACGCCGGGGTGTTTTTTAAGTTTTCCTTCTTTCTTTTCAACCGTAACGCCCGGCCAGTTACCGACGAACTGGTTTGAGCCGGTCAGCGCATTGAACAGGGTTGTTTTACCACAGTTCGGGTTGCCTGCAAGGGCAATTCTCAAATCCATAAAAAATTCCTCTCTTTCGTAAATTAGCCAGCGCTAACTTTTAAGATTGAATATATCGGAGAAAATTCTCCGAACACTCATTTTATTCAACCTCAATCATTTCCGTATCAGCTTTGCGAAGCGAAAGTTCGTAGCCGCGGACGGTTACCTCAATCGGGTCACCGAGCGGAGCAACTTTGCGCACATAGACAGGAACGCCTTTGGTAATGCCCATATCCATAATGCGGCGTTTAACTGCCCCTTCACCGTGCAGCCTGACGACCGAAACGGTTTCACCGACTTTTACATCTTTCAAAGTTTTCATTACACTACCTCCTTTTATAATCAATAATATTTAATTTATATCATTATTTTGCCTGCCATCTCTTCGTTAAGAGCAACCCTTGTTTCTTTGACATTAACAATGAGATTGCCGTTGAGCGAACTTATGACGATAACGCTGCCGCCGACGACAAAGCCGAGGTTTTCAAGGTGTTTTTTAACTTCGGGCGAGCCGCCGATTTTTTTGATTATATTTTCCCCACCGGGCTCCGCCAATGCTAAAGGCATCATAAATATTCACCGTCCAATCCTTTTATCAAAATTCCGCAAAAGGCAAATTAGTCCTTGCTAACCGATTACATATTAGCACAGGCTAACTCAAATGTCAATATTTTTTCCGAAAAATATTTTTGCGGACAAATTTTTGTTAATTTCGACAATATAACATATAATATGAACAATTATTTGTGTAAAACAAAGCACAGAACAACAATTGTGTCCTGTGCCCGATAAAAGCGAAATTATTATTTTCTTTTCCAGGTGCTTGGTGAAAAGAGAATGAGAATCGGGAAAATTTCAAGCCGCCCCGCAAGCATATCAAATGATAATACAAGTTTTGAAAAAGTGCTGTAACTGCCGAAGTTGCACAACGGACCGACCTTATCAAGTCCGGGGCCAATGTTATTGAAACACGAGACAACCGCAGAAAGATTGGTGGTAATTGAAAAACCGTCGATCGAAACGAGCAGCATACTCAGCGCTATCATCAAAATATAGGCGGAAGTATAGATGTTGATATTATCGAGAATCTTTTCATTTACCGACACACCGTTGCAGCGAACAGGCTGAACTCTTTGCGGGTGAACTGCGCGGTGCACTCCCCTTCTGAGATTTTTGATAAGCAACAGCAGTCTTATACACTTCATTCCGCCGCCGGTGCTTCCGGCACAGGCGCCGATAGCCATCAGAAACAGGAGAATTGTTTTTGAAAAAGTCGGCCATTTGTCAAAATCCGTTGTGGAAAAACCGCTTGTTGTTATGATACTTGAAACCTGAAAAGCGGCATGACGCAAAGTTTCTCCGAAAGTGGCATAAAATTTTTGGAGATTTATGACAATCATGGTGACGCTCGCTGCATAAATACCGAGGTAGAAACGCAGTTCTTCGTTCTTAAAGAAACTTGCAAACTGTTTTATGAAAATAAAATGATAGCAACTGAAATTTATACCGAAAAGCAGCATAAATATCGTTGTGACATTTTGAAGATAGGGACTGTACCCTGCCATACTGTCATTTTTTATTCCGAATCCGCCTGTTCCGGCAGTGCCGAACGCAGTGCAAACAGAATCAAAAAGCGGCATATGTCCCGCAAACAGGAAAATAAAGTTCAGAACAGTCAGCGCTATATACATAACAT
>CAVDRT010000162.1:0-7828 GCA_963611445.1 bacterium | reverse complement strand
GGAACACTCAACATTACTGCTCTCGGGAAAAACGGAATTAAATCGGGAGCAACAACCGCTGATGAAGGCGATGCATTACTCACAATCAGGGAAGTCACTATCAACATTACCGCCCCTGTCAACGACGCGATAAATGCAGAACAGGAACTTAACATTGAAAGCGGCAATCTCACCATTTCGGCAGCAGATGACGCGGTGCACTGCGACCTTGATATGAATATCGGTGCAAGCGACACAGACGGTCCTGCAATAAAAATAACAAATTGTTATGAAGGACTTGAAGCCGCAACACTTAATATTTATTCGGGCAATATTGATATAACCGCCACAGATGACTGTCTCAACGCAGCCAATTCCGATTTAACGGATTATGATTTCGAGATGAATATATCGGGCGGTACGATCACTGCATATTCATCAACGGGCGATGGCTTTGACTCAAACGGAAATTTGACGATTTCAGGCGGAAATATAACAATACAGACCGCAAACCAAGCTGATAACCAACCGTTAGATGCCGACGGAACAATAACCGTATCGGGCGGCACAATATTCGCCGCAGGCGGCAGCGCAGGTATGAATATGAATCTTAATGCTCTTCAGCCGTATGTCATTTACGGAGGAAGTGCAAACGGCGGTCAAAATCAGCCGCAAAATAACAACGGAGACAAAAATTCAGACAGACAACCGCCGCAAGACGGTCAAACGCCACCCCCAAATGACCCTGAACACGAAAATCAAGGTAACATGCCGCCCCAACAAAACGGCGAAAATGCAGGCAATCAACCTCCCGAAGCACCGCAATTTCCCTCTAACAGCAAAAACTCATTTAATATAGAGAAAGACACAACAGTTGCCGTTAATGATGATTCAGGAAAAAATGTATTCAGCACAACAACCGCCTGTGATATAAGTTTTGTCTTTTTCTCATCACCGGACTTAGTCTCGGGAAACAGTTATAAACTTATTTCTGCAGGAACACAACTCGGCGAAGCTGCTGCATTAACCGGCAATTCGCCGGGCAATGAAGTTCCGACACCGCCCGAAAACAATGAGGAAAGCAACAAAAACAATTCAGAAAACAGCGTCTCGGACAGTGAAGCCCCCTCAAGCGGCACTTCTTCATCAATCGATGAAACGGTTGTGGAAAACAACGGCACGGAATCTGTTGAAAGCACAACATCAAGTGAATAAACAACAAGTAATTCACTCCCAAAAACATCGGATACGGAAAATATTTTACAGTCAGTTATTATTCTTTCGGTTTCAACAATTCTTTTATCCCTGATTGTTGTTTTCAAAAAGAGGAAAAAAGATTAAATTGTTTTTAAACATCACCTCAAAGCAAATGATTGTTTTGGGGTGATTTTTTGCATTTAATATTTTGTTTGCATATTATGCAAAAATATGATATAATTACAAATATTGTCTTAACAATTTGTTAAAAAGGGGTTAAAAAATGAAAAAGCGACTTAGTTTTCCCGAAATGATTGCGGTCGGCAGTATGCTTTTCGGGTTGTTTTTCGGCGCGGGGAATTTGATTTTTCCGGTCTTTATGGGACAGTCTGCCGGAAGCAATGTTTGGCCTGCGGCAATCGGTTTTTTGATAACAGGTGTCGGCATACCTCTTCTCGGTGTCGCTTCGATAGGTATGAGCAAAAGTGATGGACTTTTTGAAATGACCGCCCGTTTCCTCGGCAGAGGTTACAGTTTGTTTTTTACCTGTATTCTTTATCTGACTATCGGACCCTTTTTCGCCATTCCGAGATGTGCCTCAACATCATTTTCGGTGGGTATAGCGCCGATGATAAGCGACAAAACCGAAAAATGGTTTATATGGATTTTTGCGCTTCTCTTTTTTGCCGCTGTTCTGTTCTTTTCGTTAAGACCCGGCAAAATCTTAACCTGGGTCGGCAAAATCCTGACACCTCTGTTTCTTTTGAGTCTCGGAATTCTCATTATTGCGGCTCTTATCTCTCCGATCGGCGACTATTCTGCCGTTAAGCCTCAGGACGCATACGCTTCAAATGCACTTTTCAAAGGATTTATCGAGGGATACAATACCATGGACGCGCTTGCCGGTCTTGCATTCGGAATTGTTGTCATAGACTCCATACGCCGTCTCGGTGTGACCGAGCCGACGCACATTGCAGGCAACACGATTCGTTCCGGAATTTTCGGCTGTGTAATTATGGCGGTGATTTATGTAATGCTGGCGCTGGTAGGCGCAGGCAGCGGCACAGTTTCCGCTGATGGCGGCGAAGCGCTTAATCTTGTTGCAACACATTATTTTAAGGATGCAGGCGGCATAGTACTCGCCGTTATTGTAACGCTTGCCTGTCTTAAAACCGCAGTCGGACTTATCACAAGCTGCGGTGAAATGTTCTGTCAAATGTTCCCGAAAGGCCCGTCGTACAAAGTGTGGGCAATCGGATTTTGTATTATTTCATTCTTGATTTCAACTGTCGGACTGAACGCGATAATCGCTTGGTCGCTCCCGGTGCTTATGTTCCTTTATCCGCTTGCGATGACACTGATAATACTTGTCCTTTGCGGAAATTTATTTGAAAATGACCGTGCAGTCTTTGTCAGTGTTACGATTTTCACTTTGATTCCGTCAATCATCGACCTTGTTGCGGCATTGCCGTACGGCTTGCCGGAAAAAGCGTTTTTCGCCGCGATTGTCCGCGTCGGTAAATATCTTCCGCTGTCGAATATCGGGCTCAGTTGGGTTTGCCCTGCTGCTGCCGGACTTATAATCGGAATTATTGTTCATATAATCAAAAAAGTCGCAAACAAACAAAAATAAAAAACCGAAAGGATGTTCATTATGAGTGATAAAATTCAAATTTTGCTTGCAATGACAGGATATATGCTGGCGGTTATCATCATCGGCATTGTCTTTGCAAAAAAGGCGCAGGCAAGTTCGGAGAACTATTTTTTGGGCGGCCGTTCGCTCGGTCCGTGGGTTGCGGCAATGAGCGCCGAGGCGTCCGATATGAGCGGCTGGCTTTTAATGGGTCTGCCCGGTGTTGCTTACTGGTGCGGAATTGCCGATGCTGCCTGGACCGCAATCGGACTTGCTGTCGGTACATATGTAAACTGGCTTATTGTTTCAAAACGCCTTCGCGCATATTCAATTGTTTCGGGCGATTCAATAACAATTCCCGACTTTTTGAGCAACCGTTTTCACGAGAAGAAAAAACTCATTCTCGGAATTTCGGCATTGTTTATCCTGATTTTCTTCACAGTTTATGCGGCAAGTTGTTTTGTTACATGCGGAAAACTGTTTTCGGGACTGTTCGGATATGACTATCACGCGATGATGATAGTAGGTGCGGCATTTGTACTTATATACACGGCTCTCGGCGGATTTTTGGCTGAAAGTGCTTCAGACTTTATGCAGTCGGTCGTTATGATAGTCGCTCTTGTCGGTGTTTTGGTATTCGGAACAATTCGTGCCGGTGGCGTCAGTGCTGTTATTGAAAACGCAAAAGCAATCCCCGGATATTTATCACTCACGGCGCAGGCAACCCCCGTCACAACGGCTGACGGTGTCCAAAAGGTTGTTGAGGGCGCTCCGCTTTTCGGTGAGGCGGGTAAATACGGATTGCTCACCATACTTTCAACAGTTTCCTGGGGGCTCGGATATTTCGGTATGCCGCAGGTCCTTTTAAGATTTATGGCAATCAGAAGAAGTTCCGAACTCAAAAGGTCGAGAAGAATTGCTATGATTTGGGTTTCAATCTCACTTTTTGCTGCGGTTTCAATCGGTGTTATCGGCAGAGCGGTTCTCCCGACAGACGCTTCGCTCATCACACAAAGCGGCGCAGAAAATGTGTTTGCACATCTTTCAAAATTGCTTTTCCCTGCCCTGCTTGCGGGAATTGTGACGGCCGGTATACTCGCCGCAACAATCAGTTCTTCGGATTCTTATCTTCTCATCGCTGCGTCGGCTGTTTCCAAAAACATTTATGAGGGAATAATTAAAAAGAATGCCAGCGATAAACAGGTTATGTGGCTTTCGCGAATTTGTCTTATACTCATCAGCGTTGTGGGTATGCTCATTGCCTGGAACGAAAACAGCATTATATTTGAAATCGTTTCATTTGCCTGGTCGGGATTCGGCGCAACATTCGGTCCGATCATTCTCTTCTCACTTTTCTGGAAACGCACAAACCGCGCAGGCGCTGTTGCCGGAATGATTTCGGGTGGTGTTATGGTGTTTATCTGGAAACTCCTTCTCAAACCTCTCGGCGGAATTTTCGGAATATATGAACTTCTCCCCGCCTTCCTCGTCTCCTGCATATTTATAATCGTGTTCTCTCTCATAACCGAGAAACCTTCAAAAGAAATCGAAGAAGAATTTGAAAAGGCAAAGAATTATAAAGACGCTTTGCCGCAAGAATAATATTGTATAAAAAAGCACCGCGGTTTTATGCGACGGGCTGATAACTTCGATTGCTGCAAAAAGAAACGCAGTCGGTATGCAAAATGCGTATCGGCTGCGCTTCTTTTTTGTCTGTTAAAATATTCTGCGTTATCATAGCATAGCAATCAGACTGTTTTTACTCCCATCGGGCAAAAACAGTAAATTCGGCTTGTTAGGGACACCCTAAGGCCCGATATTGGACTTTACACATAATTTGAAGAAGAACTTGATTTAGCATTTTTCATGGTTGATTCCTAAAATTATTTCAAAGGTGAACCGCAGTATTCACATTCACCAATATCGCCTTGAATTGTGTTATTAGCCCCACAGCAAGGACAGGCAATGGTTTTGAACTGTATTGATGTTGCTTTTTCGCTTACAGTATTTGCATTACTCTGTGACACAGGTCTGCTTCCAGGTAAGACTACTTCTCTTGTTCCTTCATCAATATAAGCGTTCTTCAAGAAACCTTTATCGATCATGCTTTTAATGTCTTTGTGAACAACATCATACGATTTCCCGGTTGTAGATGCGATTGCGTCTAATTCATAGACATTTCCGTTTACAATAATTGACAAATATTCTTTTATGCATTCGCCTTGAGACCTGATTTTCTTTGCTTTATTCAACAAAGCGAAACCACCTGCAATGAAAAATATAAAGCTAACCAAACCACCCAAACTAAAAGGATCAAAGCTACCCATGATACCTAATCCACCAAATACAATTAAAACAACACCTGTTATCTTTAATCCCTTGCCAGATGAATTTTTTACCACATCCGCTTTATTCGAAGAAAAACGCTTGATAATCAAATACAGTCCAACCGGCCAAAATAAAATCAGAGTTAAAATTATTACAGGCCACGAATACCAAAATCCAATTTTTCCATCTTTTTTATTCGTTTTCTTTTTTTCTAGCTTATCCATATAGTTTTAATAACCTCCATATTTTGCACTTGAAACTTTAATTGAGCGTAGTTTAATAATGTTTTTTATATCTTTGATTTTTTCGGCAATACCGTCTTCATTGTTGTTTAACAGTTCTTGTGCTTTGTCAAGCTTATTTATGATTTCAATTTCATTTCCTGACAGACAACTATTTTCAGAGTACTTTAATAATTCAACAATTTCTTCCAAATCTTTCTTGTATTCTGTATCACTGAATTCCACACATAGTGATGCAGCTTTTTCAAGACAACACCTCATCACCGATTGGCTTTTGCTCAATTTGCAACTCTGTGTTGCAATACGATTTGTAAAGAATACTATCACAACATCAACAATCAAAAGAATACATAGAGCCAATATATTCAACAAAATATATTTCTTGATCAGCAACGGAAAAATGTTTACAAATATAATTGAAAGAATAAGAACGGTCAGAATATGAACAACACTCGTTATAATATTAGAAACACCGAATATGCTCCGTTTGACAGTGAAAGTTTTTACAGTTCCTATGACTTCCGCTAAAATCAAAAAAATTAATGATGTCCAGTGCATAGGAACAGTAAAAATATTATCAAATGTCAGAAGATAAAATATTACCATTACAGCTATTGAGGCAGCACCACAAATTATTGCTGTATACTTAGATTTGTTTAACATAAGTTTACCATCCTTTTTTATTCTATCGCTGTTCCACATTCAGGGCAGAACTTCGTGTTACCATTTAACTGATTCCCGCAATTCTTGCATTTTTTTACTAAGGAATAACCGCATTCAGGGCAGAACTTGCTATTTTCTTCTAATAAATGACCGCATTGGGGGCAGGGTGCAGGAACTTTTGCACCACAAGCCGTACAGGATGTTGCACCTTCGGGAAGATCTGCTTTACATTTAGAACAAGGATTATACTTTTTTCCACACTCAGGACAAAACCTTGTTGTCACCGTCAATTGCGCACCACAATCAAAACAAGTGATATTGTCATGAGTGATTTTCTTCTCTTCTTCTGCATGGATAGTAGTGTCATATCCGCAATGATTACAGAATCTTTCATTAATGCCAATACGGGATTTGCATTTTGGGCATTCCTTTGTTTCAACCGTATTTAAGTTTTGTGCCAAACCACCAAATTGTTGTCCGATAGTACCACCGACGCCGACACCCATTCCTAAGCCAATTCCTGCTCCCATAAAACCACTTTGCATCGAATTAGGATTTGTAGCAGCACCTTCCAAAGTGTCGAAAGAACGTTCTTGCTGATAACTGTAACCTACAATATCCATTTCAGCTCTTTTAGCAAGTGCTTTTTTGAGTTGTACAACAGCAGGATCATCTTCGGGAACATTAATGTCATTTACAAAAAAGGATACAAGTTTAATCCCGTAATCGCCAAATGTCGGGGTCATCTTTTCCTGCAGAAAGGCAGATATTTCATCGAGATAGGCATTAATTTCTAATATGCTTATATTTTTATGTACAAGATAAGATGAAATTGCATCCTTTGCTTTTGTAAGATAAACACCTCTAAAGAATTTTAAAAGTGTTGTTTTATCAAATTGCGGAAGTGTGCCTACGAGCTTCAGCAAAAATTTCTTTGAATTCTCTATTTGAATACCAAACTGGCCAAACGCTCTAACAGGAACAAAAATTTTATATTTAGGATCTTGTAACTGAATAGGGGTTGATGTTCCCCACTTTACATCCAAAGAAAAAACTTTGTTAATATACCATACTTCGGCGCTAAACGGAGAGCGACCACCGAACGGGAGGTTGACCAATTTGCTAAGTATCGGGATATTCTCGGTTTCCAATGTATGTCTACCTGCGGCGAACACATCGCAGACTTGCCCTCCCTTTACCAAAATGGCTTCTTGAGACTCATTGACGATCAACTGAGTCCAAGTCCCTAACTCGCTATTAGGATATTTCCAAGCGAAAACATCAGGACTGCCATTGTATTTTACCACATCAACTATTGCCACGATAAAATCCTCCTCAATATTTATTGCATAATCAGTATTATGTTGTATTTTATAAGGTCGTTTGTATTTCTACCCCTTATTTTAATCAATTGTAACAGACTAAGTCCGAAAAGGCAATGTTTTTTTAGAATATTGTCGATAATTAAGCATAGAAAGCTAAGCTCATTCTAATTTTTAACAAATTGTGGAAATGAGCTTGTATATGTGCGCTTATTTTATATAAGTGATTTTTCACCTTGAAACTACGAGGGAACATAATGCTGAATAAGATGTTTAACGGATGGTGTTAATCGGCTTTTTTTGCAACATAATACTGATTATGTGTTTTGCCGCCGACGCGCGGTGTTTTTATGCCTAAATTTATAAAATCAAGTGCATATTTTCCATACGACGGCGGTGTTCGGTGCCTGTGGAAATGATATAAATTCGGGTTGTGTTTATGCTTGAATGACCGAGAATATCGG
>CAVDRT010000161.1:0-2573 GCA_963611445.1 bacterium | reverse complement strand
GGTATAATGTCGATGTCACAACCTGCGACACGGAAGACGAACTCGGATATTTTCTTTTTAATGTAACCGATTCCGCTATGAAAAATGCTTATAAATGGGACGCCGATTTTAAATTGACCGAATTTGCAAGCAGCACATTGGTTGAAAATTTTAATTTCAGTGTTCCGCCGTGTGTTTCGAACGATAATAATTATCTTGCAAAATGCGGCAGAATGATAAATTCGGGGGACGCAAAAACCGTTGCAGCCCGCATAAATGAAGCATTCAGCTTGGGTGCTCGCCGCTGCGAATTTGTTATAAACGACAACGATGATTATGTTTTTAATGCGGAAAATGCTTTTCAAAAACTCGGCATCGGGGGAATTGAAAAGGAACTGAATCCCGGCATAAATCCCGGCAAAATCACCGTTTCTGGGATTGAAGGGACAAAGGGCTTTGTGATTTCCTGGTAAAAAACAAATCGGCGGCAGAAAGTCTGAGGACTGATAAGGAAGAGTTGCTCCCTTATCAGCCCTCAGCCGAATCTCTGTCTCCGTGTCTTTTATTTGCCGTGCGGCGAATTTTAAGCCGTCGTTTTCGGGTTGTCACATTCAATGTAAGTGCAAAAATCCTCGTCCCTCTTAAAAAGGAAGTGACCGATTACATAGGCGACGGCGGCAGCTGCCGCAACGACTGCAATGCAAGCCGACACGATTTTAAAAACCTTTGCGAAATTCATTAAAACAACACCTCATTCACCTTAATTTTATTATTCTTTATTATACATCGCGAGCGCCTTTTTGTCAATCGGAAAACGGCAAGTTTATTGTTTGACACCCGGCGTTTTGTGTGGTAAAATGAGAGGGTTGGAGTTTGCAAATTTCAACTTTTGCAAAAATCTTAAAAACGGAGTTTTTAGTTATGAATTATGATGTTGTAATTATCGGTGCGGGCCCCGGCGGAATTTTTTCCGCTTATGAACTCATTGAAAAGGACCCGTCTCTTAAAATTGTGGTTCTCGAAACCGGAAATCCGCTCGAAAAGCGCAAATGTCCGATAGACGGCAAAAAGATAAAATCCTGCATAGGCTGCAGCCCTTGTTCGATTATGAACGGCTTCGGCGGCGCCGGCGCATTTTCCGACGGTAAATACAATATAACAAACCAGTTCGGCGGCACGCTTTATGAATACATAGGTAAAGACGAAGCGCTGGAACTTATGCATTATGTCGATAAAATAAACCTCGAATACGGCGGTGCCGGCACAAAACTTTACAGTACCGCAAATTCCGGCATAAAGAAAAAGTGTCTTCAGCACGGGTTGATGCTGCTTGACGCTTCCGTCCGTCACCTCGGAACAGACATAAATTATGTTGTTTTGAATAATTTGTATGACGAACTTAAAAACAAGGTCGAATTCAGATTCAGGACCACCGCGCAAAAGGTTGAGAAGACCCGTGACGGTTATGTGATTGAATCAAACGACGGCGATTTCAGCGCAAAACATTGCATAATTTCGGTCGGCAGAAGCGGAAGCAAATGGATGGAAACCGTTTGCGAAGACCTTAAAATACCGACAAAGAGCAACCGCGTCGACATCGGAACGAGGGTCGAACTTCCGGCTGAAATATTCTCGGAACTCACAGACGAACTTTATGAAAGCAAAATCGTTTACAGGACCGAAAAGTACGAGGACCTTGTCAGAACATTCTGTATGAATCCGAAAGGCGCTGTTGTTACAGAAAACACAAACGGAATTGTGACGGTTAACGGCCACAGTTATGAAGATCCAGCAAAACAGACAAACAACACAAATTTCGCACTGCTTGTCGCAAAACATTTTTCGGAGCCGTTTAAAGACAGCAACGGCTACGGTGAGAGCATTGCGCGGCTGAGCAATATGCTCGGCGGCGGGGTAATCGTCCAGCGTTTCGGCGACCTTATCAACGGAAAACGCAGCACGCCCGACCGCATAAAGGAGGCTTTCATCACCCCGACGCTCAACGCAACGCCGGGCGACTTGAGCCTTGTTATTCCGAAAAGAATACTTGACGGTATAATCGAAATGATTTACGCCCTCGATAAAATAGCACCCGGCACCGCAAATATCGATACGCTTCTCTACGGTGTTGAGGTTAAATTCTACAATATGGAAGTGGCGCTCGACGAACACCTGCAAACCTGCCACGAGGGGCTTTATGTCATCGGCGATTGCAGCGGCATAACACACTCCCTTTCACACGCGTCGGCAAGCGGTATTTTCGTTGCGAGAAATATTCTCAAAAAGATAAAGGGTGAATAAATTCCGCAAAACTCAAAACTGATTTGTTCGGAGGTAGGCGAAATGACCAAAACATCTGTGAAAATTATATTTTCGGTTTTTTGTGCGCTTGCGTTGGTATTTTCGGTCTTGGGCACGGCGGTTTCTGCCGCGTCAAAAAGCAGCAGCATTGTCGGTGACGCCAACTGTGACGGCACGGTTAATTTAGACGATGCGATAAGCATTGCACTCTCGGATGTCGGCGCGTCCGCCCTCTCGGCTCAGGGAAAAAAGAATGCCGATGTGAACGGCGATAAAAAAGTCGATATTAAAGA
>CAVDRT010000160.1:0-2126 GCA_963611445.1 bacterium | reverse complement strand
GTCGCATTCGAGTCTGCCCTCGGCACCGCCTTTTTTGATTTTTTGCTCAATCATCATCGGGTTTGGCGCAATTTTCGGCAGTATGTCAAGCATAAGGTCAACGCCGGCGCCTGTTGAGTTTATACCCGAAAATACAGGGCATATACTGCCGTCCGCCATTCCGACGGCGAGCGCGCCGATGATTTCATCGGCTGTCAATTCTTCACCTTCAAAATATTTTTCCATCAGTCTTTCATCTGATGAAGCGGCGGCCTCAATCATAATTGTCCGCATATTTGCAATGTTTTCGTTTTCGGGCATCGGGATTTCGGTAGCCTTGATGCCTTCATACGAAAATGCCTTGTTTCTTATAAGGTCAACGAAACCGACAATCGAATCCCCGTCTTCAATCGGTATAACAAGTGGGCAGATAACAGCTCCGTAGTGCCCCGTGAGGGTTGAAAGCACGCGGTAGAAATACGCTCTCGGAGAATCGAGTTTTCCGACAAAAAATGCACGGGCTCTGCCCATTTCCGTCGCTGAGTCAAAATTGAGCGACGCGCCGACTGTGAGACCTGATTTTCCCGAAAGCACCAAAAGCGCCGTGTCCGCTGCGGTTATCGCCTCGGAAACGCCGCCGGCAAAATCAAAAAGTCCGGGTGCGTCTATAAGATTTATTTTATATTCGTCCTTTTCAAACTGATAAACCGATGTTTGCAGGGAAGACCCTCTTTTTTTTTCCTCTGCGTCGAAGTCCATAACAGAGGTGCCTTCTCCCGTTTTCCCGATTCGGTCGGATATTCCCGATATGTAAAGCACGGCGTCCGCCAGTGTGGTTTTTCCGGAGGAGCCGTGGCCGAGCAGGGCGATGTTTCTGATGAATTTGGGGTCAACTTGTTTCATATTGCTTTCCGCCTTTTCTTTTCAGTTTTACGGACTGTGCCAGTTGTGTAAGATTTGCATAATTTTGTGTAATTGCAACAAAAGTTTTGCTAAAAAATTGAATATAATATCCAATGTGCTCATTATAACACAGGTGGTTTTTTATTTCAAGGGGTTAAATGTACAAATTTAACATAAATAAAAAATAAAACCATAATTTTGAACAAAACGGCACGGCGTTTCATAATTATACTTAATGGGAAGGACGAATATTGACAAACCGTGTCGGCTGTAATATTATTAGTAAGAGAAAATAAAGCCCGATGAAAAATCGTTTGTATTCGGGAAAAGATAAGGAGAAAAACAGATGAAAGTATTGGTTACCGGAGTCCGCGGACAGTTGGGTTATGATGTTGTGAAAGAACTGGCTCAAAGAGGGATTGAAGCGGTCGGCGCGGATATTGATGATTTTGATATAACAAACAGTGAGGAAACATTGAAATTCATCACCGATTTAAAACCCGACGCCGTTATTCACTGCGCAGCTTACACCGCTGTTGACCGTGCTGAGGACGATGCCGAAACCTGCCGAAAAGTGAATGTGACGGGAAGCGGAAACATTGCAAAAGCCGCAGCGGCGGTCGGCGCAAAAATTGTTTATATCAGCACCGATTATGTATATGAAGGCGAGGGTGACACCCCGTTTGAAGTCACCGATAAAGTGGCGCCGCTCAGCGTTTACGGCAAAACGAAACTTGAGGGCGAAAACGCCGTGAGAGCCGCAACCGATAAATATTTTATTGTACGCACTTCATGGGTATTCGGAAAAAACGGTAACAATTTTATTAAAACTATGCTGCGCGTCGGGGCAGATCACCCTGTGCTGACCGTGGTTGACGACCAAATCGGCTCTCCGACATACACGGTTGACCTTGCGCGCCTGGTTTGCGATATGATAATGACCGAAAAATACGGCATTTATCACGGAACAAACGAAAATTTCTGTTCCTGGGCGGAGTTTGCGTCGGAAATCTTCAAAGAAGCCGGAATGAAAACCGAGGTTAAGTTTGTGAGCACCGAGGAATACGGAATTTCAAAGGCAAAACGCCCGCACAATTCAAGACTTTCCAAAAAAAATCTTGACGACGCCGGTTTCAAACGCCTGCCCTCCTGGCAAGATGCACTCAAAAGATATTTGAAAGAAATCGAAGTTGTGAAATAAAAAACGAATAGAAAAATGTTCTCCTGTCAATATTGAGGTTGGA
>CAVDRT010000159.1:0-3728 GCA_963611445.1 bacterium | reverse complement strand
CATAAAAATGTAAATCAGATTATTATGTGGGGGCACGGTGTTTCTTCGTGCCCCCCGATTTTCGGAGTATAAAATGGAAAAAAACAAAATCAAAGAAATCGATGTTGCCCGCGTTTCGGGCGCGGTGGCGGAACTTTGCATAAAGGCAAACAAAATTTTGCCGCCCGATATTTCGGACGCTGTTTCACGCTCTTGCAAAAAAGAGCGTGAGCCGCTTGCAAAATCGATTCTCGAAACACTTAAAGAAAACGAACTTGCGGCAAAAGAACTCAATATTCCCATTTGCCAGGATACGGGTATGGCGGTCGTTTTTTTGGAAATCGGGCAAAATGTTCACTTTACGGGCGGCGGTCTTTATGAAGCTGTGAACGAGGGTGTGCGCGAGGGATACCGAAAAGGGCTTTTGAGGAAGTCGGTCGTCGGCGA
The DNA here is from genome assembly GCA_963611445.1 of bacterium. GTDB lineage: Bacteria > Bacillota > Clostridia > Oscillospirales > Acutalibacteraceae > CAVALG01. The sequence continues at coordinate 3,302 of CAVDRT010000159.1, read as the reverse complement.
CCCGTTGAGACGGGTGAACACGGAGGATAACACCCCTGCGGTGATACACACCGAGATTGTCTCGGGCGATTCCGTTAAAATAACGGTTGCCCCCAAAGGCTTCGGCAGCGAAAATATGAGCGGCATCAGAATGTTGACGCCGTCCGCCGAGCGCGAGGGTGTTATAGACGCGGTGCTTGACATTGTGAAAAAAGCCGGGAGCAATCCCTGCCCTCCGATTGCGGTCGGCGTCGGAATCGGCGGCGATTTTGAGCAGTGCGCTCTGCTTTCCAAAAAAGCGCTTTGCAGAACAGGCGGAAACCGAGACGAGTATTACCGCTGCCTTGAAAACGATTTGTTGGAGAAAATCAACGCTCTCGGCATAGGTCCGCAGGGCTTCGGCGGCGACACAACGGCGCTTGCCGTCAATGTGGAATACGCCCCGACGCACATTGCGGGTCTGCCGGTGGCGGTGAATATCGGTTGCCATATCACACGGCATATGACAACTGTTTTGGAGTGAAATATGACGGAATATAATTATATTGCCCCGTGCATTTTCGGGGTTGAGGGAATACTTTCAAACGAACTCAAAAGAATGGGTGCCGAAAATGTGGCGGCACAAAACGGACGGGTGCTTTTTTCGGGCGGCGAAAATATCATGGCGCGCGCCAATATCTGTTCGAGATTTGCAGAGCGCATAATGCTCAATGTCGGCTCGTTTAACGCCGAAACTTTCGATGAACTTTTTGAGGGCGTCAAGGCTCTGCCTTTTGAACAATTCATCGGCAAAAGGGACGCTTTTCCCGTCAACGGAAGAAGCATTGATTCGGCGCTTCACAGCATTCCCGACTGTCAGTCAATCATCAAAAAAGCAATTGTCGAAAGGCTGAAACTGCATTATAGGACCGATTGGTTTGAAGAAACGGGCCCCCGTGTTTTTGTGCGTTTTTTGATAATGAAAAACAATGTCAGCGTGATGATAGACACATCGGGTCACGGGCTTCACAAGCGCGGCTACCGCGAAAATTCCAATGCCGCCCCGATTAAGGAAACGCTTGCCGCCGCAATGTGCGACTGCGCGCGCATTTTTCCCGATACGGCGCTTTACGACCCGCTTTGCGGCTCGGGTACTATATTGATTGAAGCGGCGCTTATGGCGAAAAAATATGCACCGGGGCTCAAGAGTTTTTTTGCTGCCGAAAAATTTTCGTTTTCGGACAAATCGGTGTGGCAGGAAGAAAGAAAACTTGCGACTGATAATATTTTAAGGGATATTGATTTTCACGCCTACGGTTATGACATTGACCCCGAGGCGGTCAAACTGACGCTTGAAAACGCCAAAAAAGCAGGCGTTGAAAAATATGTTTCTGCCGAAGTGCGCGATATTAAGGATTTTAAAATACCCGACGGCTACGCTAAAATAATAACCAATCCGCCCTATGGCGAGAGACTTTTAGATGTTAAAGCGGCTGAAAAAATATACACCCAAATGGGCGACACTTTCCGTCTCGGCGACGGAAAGAAATATTTTATCATCAGCCCCGACGAGGATTTTGAAAAATTTTTCGGCGTCACGGCGGACAAGCGCCGCAAACTTTATAACGGTATGATAAAATGCCAACTTTATATGTATTTAAAATAATGAACGGAAAATCGCACTGCAAAACAAAAAAGCGGTGTGATTTTTTATTAAAAATATTGTCGAACAACAAAAATTATGTTACAATGTTCGCAGAGGACGGAGTTTTAACCCAAAGGAGTCAGCGGAATGAATATTCTTCATATGAAATATGCAGCCGAGGTTGCAAAAGCGGGTTCGATAAACAAAGCGTCGGAAATTCTTCTTGTCGCTCAGCCGAATCTCAGCCGTTCAATCAAAGAACTTGAGGCAGACCTCGGAATTACAATATTCGACCGCACCGCCAAAGGTATGTTTCTGACGCCCGAAGGCGAAGAGTTTATCGAAAGAGCAAACCAGATTTTAAGGCAAATAGACGAAGTTGAAAAGATGTATAAGGAAAATCCCGCACCGCGCCAGCAGTTTTCAATCTGCGTTCCGAGAGCGAGTTATATTTCCGACGCGTTTGCCTGCTTTTCGAACACTTTGGACGGCTCCCCCGCAGAACTGTTTTATAAAGAAACCAATTCCCTGCGCGCGATAAACAAAGTTCTTAATTCAGATTGCAAACTGGGCATTATCCGCTATTCCGACCGACACGACAAATATTTTAAAACAATGCTTTCCGAAAAAGGCATTGAATATGAATTGGTGTCATATTTTCATTATGTTTTGATAATGAACGAAAAATCTCCGCTTGCCAAAAAGGACAGCGTCGGTTATGACGACCTGAAAGATTTTATCGAAATCGCCCACGCCGACCCCTATGTCCCGACGCTTTCACTCTCGCAAATCCGAAAAGAGGAACTGCCCGACGACATCAAACGGCGAATATTCGTTTTTGAGCGCGCGAGCCAGTTCGACATTTTGTCGGAAAACCCAGACACATTTATGTGGGTGTCGCCGACGCCCGACAAACTGCTTAAAAAATACGGGCTTGTGAAACGCGAGTGTTCCGATAATATAAAACTCTACCGCGATGTTCTCATTCGCAAAAAAGATTATAATTTAACCGAACTTGACCGCCGATTTATTGATGAACTTTGCGCTTCCAAAAGAAGACATTTCGGATAATTTTTGAGCAGCCTCCCCATTTTCACTGCTGCCGCGGCGATTTTCGCCCCAAAGATAACGGATTTTCTCCGAAAAACGGCAATCGCTCATAGGTATATCGATATATATAATACCGATATACCTTTTTGGTTATTCCCAAATCGATGAAACTTCGTTAAAATATTAACAAGCAAAGGGAAAAGACCCTGTCGGGAGGTGAACACCGTGCAGCAAACGGGTATAACTCGTGCAACCCTCGGGAGACTGCCGAAATATTTAAGTTTTCTCAAATCGACCGGCACAGACGGTTACATCTCCGCCACGGCGGTGGCGAAAGCTTTAAACCTCGGCGAAGTTCAGGTGAGAAAAGATTTAAACGCCGTCAGCGGTTCGGGCAAGCCGAAAATCGGCTACCTGAAAAAAGAACTGATAGCAAATCTTGAAAGTCGGCTCGGTCTTCGGGCGCTGACCCCCGCAATCATTGCGGGAGCCGGAAGTCTCGGCAAAGCGCTTCTGGGGTTTGACGGCTTTTCGGAATACGGTTTGGAAATCATTGCCGCGTTCGACACCGACCCTTTGAAAATCGGCAAAAAAATTGCCGGCAAGCAGATTTTGCCCGTGTCCGATATGCGGTCCTACTGCCAGCTTA
>CAVDRT010000158.1:0-2168 GCA_963611445.1 bacterium | reverse complement strand
GCTTGAACAATTTTTATCCAAATTCTTTGTCTAACTTTTTGGGGTCACTTCATTTGTGTGGTGTTTTTCATTCTTCTATATGGTCCATTCCCTGGCTGATTATTGTTCGAACATGGTCGTCCGCCAATGAATAAAAGACCGATTTTCCGTCGCGGCGGCTTTTAATCAATTTATTTCTTTTCAAAATGCTCAACTGGTGAGAGACCGCCGACGGGGTCATATTAAGCACCGCCGCCAAATCGCAAACGCAAACCTCCGATTCGAAAAGCACAAAAAGAATTCTGATTCGGGTTGAATCGCCGAAAACTTTGAAAAGTTCCGATAAATCGCAGAGTTTGTCTTCATCGGGTATTTTTTCGTTTACTGTTTTGAGCAGTCCGCTGTGTATTTCGTTGTTGTCGCAACAGTCAATTCCGTTTTTAATCATATTTTTACCCCTGTTTTTTAATGTGCAGCGCTCTGATGGCATTGAGCACCGCGATTATCATAACGCCGACATCGGAGAATATCGCAAGCCACATATCGGCGACGCCGAGCGCGCCGAGCACAAGACAAAGCGCCTTGATTCCGAGAGCAAAACCGATGTTTTCGCGGACGATTCGCATACATTTGCGTGAAATTGTGATTGCGGTGCAGATTTTTCTCGGGTCATCGTCCATCAAAACGACATCGGCGGCTTCAATTGCGGCGTCCGAGCCGAGCGAGCCCATCGCAATTCCGACATCGGCTCTTGACAAAACGGGCGAATCGTTTATTCCGTCGCCCACAAAGGCGAGTTTTTGTTCTTTTCCGAGTTCTTTTAAAAGTTTTTCGGTGATTTCAACCTTGTCGGTCGGCAGCAGTTCGCTGTAAACAGCGTCGATTCCCAGTTGATGTGCAACCGATTCGGCGGCTTCTTTGCGGTCGCCCGTCAGCATAACCGTGCGCGTCACACCCTCGCGCCTTAAGTTTTGCACGGCGGAGGCGGAGCCGGGTTTCACAACATCGCAAATCAGAATGTGTCCGCTGTATTCGCCGTTTATGCAAATGTGGACAACCGTTCCGACGCTGTGGCAAATGTGATACCGGGCGCCCATTGCGGTCATCAGTTTTTCGTTTCCGACGGCGACGGGAACACCGTCAACCTTTGCCGTCACGCCCTGTCCGCTGATTTCTTTAACATCGCTCACGCGCGAGGCGTCGATTGCCTTGCCGTATGCCTTTTTAAGGCTTGCGGCTATCGGGTGGGTTGAATAATTTTCCGCAAGCGCGGCATATTCGATAAGTTTTTCGGGTCCGCAAACATTGTGGTGAATTCCGACAACCTCAAAAACGCCTTTCGTGAGCGTTCCTGTTTTATCGAAAACAACCGTTTTTACTTTTGAAAGGGTTTCCATATAATTTGAGCCCTTTATCAGAATACCCTCTTTCCCCGCGCCGCCGATTCCGGCAAAGAATGTGAGCGGTATGCTTATCACAAGCGCGCAGGGGCAGCTGATGACCAAAAATGTCAGCGCACGGTATATCCATTTTGCAAACTGTGCCTCGCCCCCGAACAAAACGCCCGAAACAAACGGCGGCACAAGCGCCAAAAGCAACGCCGACAGGCAGACGGCAGGGGTGTATATTTTGGCGAATTTTGAAATGAAATGTTCCGATTTTGACTTTTTGGAACTTGCGTTTTCAATGAGGTCAAGAATTTTCGAAACGGTCGATTCGCCGAATTCCTTGGTTGTTTTGACCCTGATGACACCCGAAAGATTGACCGTGCCGCCCAAAGCCTCCTGGTTGACGCCCGCCGAGCGTGGCAGGCTCTCGCCCGTGAGCGCAGATGTGTCAATCGTTGTGCTGCCCGAAATTATAACGCCGTCAATCGGTATTTTTTCACCGGGCGCAACCACTATAATTGAACCTACGGCAACCTCGTCGGGGTCGCATTTCTCGGTCTGTCCGTCCGCCAGTTCAACATTCGCGCAGTCGGGGCGAATATCCATAAGGTCGCTTATGTTCTTGCGGCTTTTTCCGACGGCGTAACTCTGAAACAGTTCGCCGGTTTGATAAAATACCATAACCGCGACCGCCTCGGTGTATTTTCCGAGCACCGCCGCACCGACGGTGGCAACCGCCATCAGAAAGTTTTCGTCAAACGCCTGACCGTGGATTATTCCCAAAAACGCCTTGTAAAGTAT
>CAVDRT010000157.1:0-7496 GCA_963611445.1 bacterium | reverse complement strand
CAGCAGAAAGAATCGTTGAAACCGCAAAGCGCACAGGCGCCCGCGTTTCGGGACCCGTTCCGCTCCCGACCGAAAAGGAAGTTGTAACAATTCTCCGCGCTGTTCACAAATATAAAGACAGCCGCGAACAGTTTGAGTCAAGAACACACAAACGGCTTATCGACATCCTCAGACCGTCCAACAAAACTGTTGAATCTCTGATGAGTCTTGAGCTCCCGGCCGGCGTTGAATTCGAAATCAAACTTTGATTTTCGTTCTTCGTTCGGACAGGTCATGTTGGCGTAATTCAAGCGTCAACCAATAACCATTTAAGGAGGAAAAAATATGCAAAAAGGTCTAATCGGCAAAAAGCTCGGAATGACCCAGCTTTTTGACGCAAAAGGAAATGTCGTTCCTGTGACCGTGATTGAGGCAGGCCCCTGCTTGGTCAGCCAAATCAAAACAACCGAAAACGACGGTTACGAAGCGATCCAGATCGGCTACGGCGATCTTAAGGCTTCAAAGGTGAACAAACCCATGAAGGGTCACTTCGCCAAAGGCAATGTCGCACCGAAAAAGGTGCTTCGCGAATTCAGACTTTCCGATATCTCGTCCTACAATGTAGGCGATCTTATCAAAGCCGATGTTTTCGCTGAAGGAGACAAGGTTGATGTTGTCGGAACAAGCAAAGGTAAAGGCTATGCCGGCGTCATTAAAAGATGGAACTTCTCCCGTCTTAAAATGTCTCACGGTACAGGTCCGGTTGCCCGCCACGGCGGCTCGCTCGGTGCTTGCAGCACACCTTCAAGAGTTATGAAGGGCAAAAAGATGGCAGGTCACCTCGGAGCTGAGCGCGTAACCATTCAGAATTTAGATGTAGTTAAGATTGACGCTGAAAACAACATCATCGCCGTCAAGGGTGCCGTTCCGGGCCCCAAGGGCGGAATCGTTGTTCTTCACGACAGCGTTAAAGCCTAAGAAAGGAGTGTAGAATATGCCTAATGTTGCAGTTGTTGATATGACCGGCAAAAATGTCGGTGAAATCACTTTAAGCGATTCCGTTTTCGGAATTGAACCCAATGCGGTCGTTATGCATATGGCGGTTGTGAATTACCTTGCGAATCAGCGCCAAGGCACACAGTCGACATTAACACGCTCTGAAGTATCAGGCGGCGGGCGCAAACCCTGGAGACAGAAGGGAACAGGCCATGCAAGACAGGGCTCTATCCGTGCCACACAGTGGATTCACGGCGGAATTGCTCTCGGCCCGAAACCCAGAGATTATTCTTATTCACTCAACAAAAAAGTTCGGAGACTTGCTCTTAAATCTGCTCTTTCCGATAAAGTTGTTACAGGTGATGTGATTGTCCTTGACAGTCTTGAAATCAATGAATACAAGACCAAAACAATTGCCGATTGCATAAAAGCAATAGGCGCCGGCAAGAAAACCCTTATGATCCTTGCCGATAACAACCGTTTCGCCGTTAAGAGCGCGAACAATGTTGCAGGTCTTAAAACAGCGCAGGTCAACACCATCAATACCTATGACATCGTCAATGCCGATACACTTGTTATCGTGAAAGACGCAGTCGCTGCGATTGAGGAGGTATACGCATAATGAAAGTAGCTCGCGAAGTTGTTTTGGCTCCTGTCATCACTGAAAAAAGTATGGCTGCCATGGAGCAGAGAAAGTATACCTTTAAAGTGGCAAAAGACGCTACAAAAATCGATATTAAAAGAGCTGTTGAAGAAATCTTCGGCGTTAATGTCGCAAAGGTTAACACAATCAGTATGCGCGGACAAATGCGCCGTATGGGCAGGTATGAAGGCTACACCGCAAGCTGGAAAAAAGCCGTTGTAACCCTCACCGAAAAGTCCAAAACCATCGAATTCTTCGACGGTCTCAGATAAGTCGGAATTTTATTCCGGGCAATGTATGGGGCGCCCCGCCCCGCTAAGCCAATATAGGAGAGTGAAATTAAAATGGCAATAAAGCATTATAAGCCGACGACTCCGGGCAGACGCGGTATGACCACAATGGACTATTCTGTATTGTCCAAGGTTGCTCCCGAAAGAAGCCTTTTGGAGCCGATTAAGAAAAACGCCGGCCGTAACAGCTATGGCCGCATCACAGTTCGCCACCGCGGCGGCGGCAACCGCAGGAAATACCGTGTTATCGATTTCAAACGCGATAAGTTCGATATTCCGGCAACCGTAAAAACACTTGAATACGACCCGAACCGTTCGGCATTCATCTCACTCGTTGAGTATGAAGACGGCGAAAAGCGTTACATCATCGCACCGATAGGTCTTAAAGTCGGCGATGTTATCGTATCCGGTAAAGATGCCGACATCAAACCCGGCAACGCTTTGAAACTTGTTGATATTCCGGTCGGTACCGTTGTTCACAACATTGAGCTTTATCCCGGCAACGGCGCTCAGTTCGCCCGTTCCGCAGGAAATATGGCTCAGCTTATGGCAAAAGAAAACGGAATGGCACTTCTTCGTCTTCCTTCGGGCGAGCTTCGCAATGTTCCCGAAATTTGCATGGCAACTATCGGCCAGGTAAGCAATCCGGAACATGAGAATGTCAACTACGGAAAAGCAGGAAGAAAACGCCATATGGGTTGGAGACCTACCGTCCGCGGTTCTGTTATGAACCCGAATGACCACCCGCACGGCGGTGGTGAAGGTAAGTCACCTGTCGGTCGTCCGGGACCTGTTACACCGTGGGGTAAACCCACCCTCGGTTATAAGACCAGAGATAAGCATAAAGCGTCTGACAAGTATATTGTTAAACGCCGCAACGCGAAATAATCGACGAAAGGAGTTATTTATAATGGGAAGAAGCGTTAAAAAAGGACCGTATATACAGCCCGTACTCCTCAAAAGAGTTAAGGAAATGAATGAATCCGGCGAAAAGCGCGTTCTCAAAACTTGGAGCCGTTCATCCGTAATTTTCCCTGACTTCGTCGGACATACAATCGCGGTGCATGACGGAAGAAAGCATGTTCCGGTATATGTTACTGAGGATATGGTCGGACACAAATTCGGCGAATTTGCCCCCACAAGAACATTCAAGGGCCACGCCGGTGCAAAAACCACAAAATAAGCAGCCGAAAGGAGAGTTAAACTATGGAAGCAAGGGCAACTTTGAAATATGCCCGCATTTCGCCGAGAAAGGTAAAAATCGTTCTCGATCTCATCCGCAATCAGGATGCAGACAAGGCTATGGCTATTCTCAAGTTTACACCTAAGGCAGCTTGTGAATATCTTGAAAAATTGCTTAAATCGGCAATTGCAAATGCAGAAAACAACCACAATATGGATGTTTCAAAACTCTATGTAGCAGAATGCTTTGTCTGCCCCGGCCCGATTCTTAAGAGAATCAGACCGAAGGACCACGGAAAAGCATATCGTATCTTGAAGAGAACATCTCATGTCACTCTGGTACTCAGAGAGCGTGAAGACTAAAAGGGAGGTTAAGTTATGGGCCAGAAAGTAAATCCTAACGGTTTCCGTGTAGGTGTTATCAAAAACTGGGACTCGCGCTGGTTCGCTAAGGACAATGTTTTCGGCGATACTTTGGTAGAGGACTATAACCTCCGTAAGTATTTGAAGAAAACACTTAAAGTTGCAGGTGTTCCCAAAATTGAAATTGAGCGTGACTCAAAGAGAGTTCGCATCAATATTCATTGCTCAAAGCCGGGTATGGTCATCGGCCGTAACGGCGAAACCATTGAAAAACTTCGTGCCAACTGTGAAAAAATGCTCGGCAAGACAGTTTTCATCAATGTTGTTGAAATTAAAAGACCCGAGCTCAATGCAACACTCGTTGCGGAAGACATCGCTCTTCAGCTTGAAAAGCGTGTTTCTTTCCGCCGTGCAATGAAGCTCTGCATCGGCCGCGCAATGCGTTCGGGTGCAAAGGGTATCAAAACTCAGGTTTCGGGCCGTCTCGGCGGTGCTGAAATCGCCCGTTCCGAAAGTTATCACGAAGGAACAATTCCGCTTCAGACATTGAGAGCAGACATTGACTACGGATTTGCGGAAGCAAACACAACCTACGGCAAAATCGGCGTTAAGGTTTGGCTGTATTCCGGCGAAGTCCTCAATGCGGCTCGCAAGACCAAGAGAGAAGGAGGCGCTCGCTAATGTTATTACCTAAGCGCGTGAAATACCGCAAACAGCAGAGAGGCCGCCTCAAAGGTCAAGCCACCAGAGGAAATACCGTAACATACGGTAATTTCGGTCTTCAGGCGCTCGAACCGGCTTGGATAACTTCAAACCAGATCGAAGCTGCCCGTGTTGCTATGACTCGTTACATCAAGCGTGGCGGTCAGGTATGGATTAAAATCTTCCCTGACAAGCCCATCACAAAGAAACCGCTTGAAACTCGAATGGGTAAAGGTAAAGGCGCACCCGAATATTGGGTAGCCGTTGTCAAACCCGGCAGAATTATGTTTGAAATCGGCGGCGTCAGCGAAGAACTTGCTGAAGAAGCAATGCGTCTTGCTGCCAACAAGCTTCCGATAAGATGCAAATTTGTTAAAAAGGAAGAGGGGGGTGAGCAGTAATGAAAGCACAGGAAATCAGAGAAAAAACAGGCGCTGAGCTCGAAAAAGAACTCAAAGACCTTCAAAAGGAACTTTTTAACTTGCGTTTCCAGCTCGCCATTAACCAGCTCGACAACCCTAACCGTATTAAGGCCGTTAAGAAAGATATCGCCCGCGTTAAAACAGTTATGCGCGAAAACGAAATCAAGAACGGCGCCCAAGCGTAAGGAATGGAGGTATATGGCATGAGTGATAGAAACCTTCGTAAGACAAGGGTCGGAAAGGTTGTCAGCGACAAAATGGATAAAACCATCGTTGTTGCCATCGAAGACAACATCAAACACCCTCTTTACAAAAAAATCATCAAAAAGACCGTAAGATTAAAAGCTCATGACGAGAATAACGAGTGCCGCGTAGGCGACCGCGTTAGCGTTATGGAAACTCGCCCTCTTTCAAAAGATAAGAGATGGCGCGTTGTAGAAATAATCGAAAAAGCTAAGTAATTAAAGGAGGAAAAAGACTGTGATACAACAACAGACTTACCTCAAGGTTGCCGACAATACCGGTGCTAAAGAATTGATGAGCATTCGAGTCTTGGGCGGTTCCGGCAGAAGGTATGCCAATATCGGCGATGTGGTAGTAGCATCTGTAAAGAAAGCTGCTCCCGGCGGCGTTGTCAAGAAAGGCGAGGTCGTTAAAGCCGTAATCGTGCGTTCCTGCAAAGGACTGCGCCGTAATGACGGTACTTATATTCGTTTCGATGAAAACGCAGCAGTTATTATCAGAGATGATAAAACCCCGAGGGGCACCCGTATTTTCGGGCCTGTTGCCCGTGAGCTCCGTGAAAAGGATTATATGAGAATTCTTTCGCTTGCTCCGGAAGTGCTTTAATGGGAGGAATCGGATATGAGTAAAATGAACATTAAGGTAAACGACACCGTTGTTCTCCTCACAGGAGATAAAAAAGACCGCGCAAAACCCGCAAAGGTTCTTCAGGTCAGCCCCAAAGAGGGTAAGGTAATCGTTGAGGGATTGAACATTGTTAAAAAACATGTAAAACCCAAAAAGGCCGGAGATCCTTCCGGTATCATTGAGGCTGAAAGCGCAATCTATGCTTGCAAAGTTCAGCTTGTTTGCCCGAAATGCAAAAAGCCTACGCGCGTAGGTCACAAGATCTATGCCGACGGTAAAAAAGACCGCGTTTGCAAAAAGTGCGGCGAAACCTTTTAAGTTAGGAGAATAAGACATGGCAAGACTTAAAGATGAATATAAGTCAACAATCGCTCCTGCTTTGATGAAAAAGTTTGGTTATAAGAGCGTCATGCAGATTCCGAAGCTTGACAAGGTAGTAATCAATGTAGGTGCAGGTGAGGCAAGAGATAACTCAAAAGTTATCGATTCCATCATCGAGGATATCAGCAAAATAACGGGTCAGAGACCGGTTGTTTGCAAGGCAAAGAAATCCGTAGCTAACTTTAAGCTGCGTGAAGGAATGCCGATCGGCGTTAAGGTCACTCTCAGGGGCGACAGAATGTATGAATTTGTCGACAGACTTTTCAATGCGTCTCTTCCCCGTGTAAGAGATTTCAGAGGAATTAACCCCAACTCGTTCGATGGCCGCGGCAACTATGCTATGGGCATCAAAGAACAGTTGATTTTCCCCGAAATTGAATACGATAAAATCGACAAGGTTCGCGGTATGGATATAATCTTTGTAACCACCGCAGAAACCGATGAGCAGGCCAAAGAGCTTTTAACCCTCTTCGGCGCGCCGTTTGCGAAGTAAGGAGTGAGGAAAAATGGCTAAGACATCAATGAAGATCAAGCAGGCTCGTCCCGCTAAATATTCAACAAGAAGATATAACAGGTGCAAAATCTGCGGCCGTCCTCATGCATATCTTCGCAAATACGGTATTTGCCGTATTTGTTTCAGAGAACTCGCTTACAAAGGCGAAATTCCCGGTGTGAAGAAGGCCAGCTGGTAAACAGCATACACAGGAGGAGGTTATACGGTATGCAAATCACCGATACAATAGCTGATATGCTTACGAGAATTCGTAATGCCAATTCGGCAAAACACGATTCGGTAGACATCCCCGCGTCCAATGTTAAAAAGGCTATCGCACAGATCCTGTTGGATGAGGGATATATAAGCAGTTTCTCTGTTGTCGAAGACGGCAAGCAGGGAATCATAAATATCGTACTTAAGTACGGTCCCAACAAAACGCAAATCATAAACGGACTTCGCAGAGTTTCAAAGCCCGGTTTGCGTATATATGCAAATGTTGAAGAAATGCCCAAGGTTATGAAAGGTCTCGGAATTGCCATTCTTTCAACATCAAAGGGTATAATGACCGATAAGCGAGCACGCCGCGAAAATGTCGGCGGCGAAGTTCTCGCATTCGTCTGGTAAGGGGGTTGAACAAGAATGTCTCGTATAGGAAGAAAACCTGTCGTAATCCCTGAAGGCGTTGATGTTAAGATTGACGGTTCCACCGTTACCGTGAAAGGTCCCAAAGGAACCTTGACACAGACCTTCAACAGCGAAATCTCAATTGCCAAAGAAGGCAACGAAGTAATCGTAACAAGACCCAGCGATGATAAAGAACACCGCTCTTTGCACGGCCTTATCCGCACCCTTATTGCCAATATGGTTGAAGGCGTTACAAACGGCTTCTCAAAAGAACTTGAAGTCAACGGTGTAGGCTACCGTGCTCAGAAGCAGGGAAATAATCTTGTTATGAACTTGGGCTTTTCCCATCAGGTAATTGTTTCCGAGATTCCCGGAATTTCAATTGAAGTTCCGGCGCCCAATAAGATTATCATCTCGGGTGCAGACAAACAAGCAGTCGGCCAATTTGCCGCAGAAGTTCGCGAAAAGCGTCCGCCTGAGCCGTATAAAGGCAAAGGAATTAAGTACGTTGACGAGCACATCCGCCGCAAAGAAGGTAAGGCCGGTAA